>CAZVYU010000032.1:0-24281 GCA_964631645.1 uncultured Actinomycetes bacterium | reverse complement strand
ACACCCGCGCCCAACGCCGCGCCGATGCGTTGATCACCCTGGTCAACGCCGCAGCAGCCCACGGGGATCTACCGGCGACCGCATCCGGGCTCCCGGTAGCAGCAACCATCACCGTCGGCGTCAGCGAAGCCGACCGAGTCGCCACCGGAGCCTCCCGACCGCCCGTCACCGATGTGGCTGAAGCGGTCCGTGACGCCGCTGACCCCGCCGCCCTCACTGCCAGCGGCACCCCAGCAGGTCCGACCACCCTGGGCGACGCCGCCCTCCGATTCGCGTTATGCACCGGCACCCTCACCGGGGTGCTCATCAACGACCAGCACCGCCCAGACCTGCCCATCAGCCAGGCACTTGCTGCAACCCACGCACAACCGTTGGCAGTCGGCCGTTCGATGCGCCTGGCCACCACCTACCAACGAATAGCCCTCGCCGTTCGTGACGGCGGATGCCTGTTGTGTCACCTACCACCCGCAGAATGCCAAACCCATCACGTGGTGGATTGGGCCCACGGCGGCAGAACAGACCTCGACCACATGGTCCTGCTGTGCTGGTCCCACCACCGACAAGTCGACCTCAACCGGTGGAAAATCACCCGCAACACCGACCCCAGCCCCGGCGCCCCCTACTGGCAGGTCACCCCCGTCCCCCGAGACCAATGGCGCCGGAGGCCCACTGCGGCGTAGGCCGGTGATCAGGCCGGGGTGAGCCGCCAGCGAATCCCCGACTCGATGAACTCGTCGAGTTCGCCGTCGAGCACGCTGCTGGTGTTGCCGGTCTCGGTGCCGGTCCGCAGGTCCTTGACCATCTGGTACGGGTGCAGGACATAGGACCGCATCTGGTCGCCCCACGAGCCGGAGGCATCGCCCTTCAAGGCATCCATTGCCTCTTTCTCCTGCTTGCGGCGGAGATCCAAGAGGCGCGACTGCAGCACCCGCAACGCAGCGGCGCGGTTCTGGATCTGGGACTTCTCGTTCTGGCACGACACCACGATGCCGGTGGGCAGGTGGGTGATCCGCACTGCCGAGTCGGTGGTGTTGACGCTCTGGCCGCCGGGTCCGCTGGAGCGGAACACGTCGATGCGGATGTCGGTCTCGGGGATGTCGATGTGATCGGTCTGCTCCGTCACGGGCAGCACCTCGATCCGGGCGAACGAGGTCTGCCGTCGGCCCTGGTTGTCGAAGGGCGAGATCCGCACGAGCCGGTGGGTGCCTTGTTCGACGCTCAAGGTTCCGTAGGCGAACGGGGCGTCCACCTGGAACGTCGCGGACTTGATGCCTGCCTCTTCGGCGTAGGAGATGTCGTACACCTCGTACTTCCAGCCATGCCGTTCGCAGTAGCGGGTGTACATCCGCAGCAACATCTGCGCCCAGTCGGCCGCGTCGACCCCGCCCGCGCCGGAGTGCACGTGAACCAGCGCCGACCGCTGGTCGTATTCGCCACTCAGCAGGGTGCGGACCTCCATCTCGGCGATCGCGTGGGCGATCTCGTCGAGCTCCGTGTTGGCCTCAGCCGTGGTGTCTGCGTCGGACTCGGCGTCAGCCAGTTCGAACAGCACCATGACGTCATCCAGACGCGAGCGCAAGCTCTCGACCATGCGCACCTCGGCCTGAAGGAAGGACAGCCGTGACGTCACTGCCTGCGCGTTGGCCTGGTCGTTCCACAGATCCGGGTCCCCCGCCTTGGTCTCCAATTCGCTGATCTCGCGCCGCGCGGCGTCGACGTCCACGACCTGCGCGATTCCGGCGAGAGTCGAGTCGAGTTCGGACAGGCGTTGAGTCACATCGGGATCGGGCACCGCTCCAGGGTACTGCCCGGGGCGTGGGTCACTGCCGACGAAGCTCTGCGGCCCCTGCCCCGCGCACGGTGATGACGCGACCGCTCCACCAGCCACTGGCCGGGAGTGGCAGGTCGGTGGTCACCGTCACCGTGACGACATCGCCGGTTACGGTCACAGAACCGAGCGACCACGTTCCGGACCGGGACACGAAGTCCCGTGCCCGACCGCGCGCCGCCACCGGATCCAGCGGCACTCGAGCGGTGGACCCGGACCGGTAGTAGCGCGCCGGATCCACCGCCTGGGCCGCGGCTCGCGCTGCCGCATCAGCCACCAGGTCGGCATCGTGCTGGCGCAGCGCCACCGCCACGACATCCATGACCACCATCAAGAGCGCCAGCACGACCGCGGTGAGACCCACGCCCAGGATCAGCACCGACCCACGATCGTCGGCAGCGGCAGATGCGATGTGCCGAGTCCCAGCGTCAGCCCGCAAAACGATCGACCACCTGGCTCTGCTCCTGCGCGATCGTCACCGTCGCCATCAGGGCGCGCACCTCGTGGGTCACGCGCACCGTCACCCGAGCGCCAGGACTATCGCACCCCGGGTCACACCTGACTGCGACACGCGCGTCAGGCAGGTACCGGCGCACGGTGGCATGCGCCGGTCCGGGACCGTGGCGGGCTGTGGCCAGCGCGGCGGCGGCTGCCGCCGACTGTGTCGTCGCCCGCACGGTGAACACCTGGACCACCGCGGTGATCGCCGTGGCGACCGGCACCATCAGGATGATGGCGACCACGACGAACTCCAGTACGGCGGCACCACGGTCCCGGGTCATGGTTCGCGCGGCATCCGACTGGTGGCCGAAGCCCAGGTCGACCAGCCCATGATCCGCACGGGGACCCGCACCTCGACCTCGACCGCCGGACGAGCCCGCCATCCGGCCGACCGGGTCACCACCGTCGCACCGTCGGGAAGCCTGCTGCGGGCCCGGTCCAACGCCTGCATCCGCGACACCCCGTAGGCCTGATCCCGGGCCGCGTCGAACGCGATCCGATTGGCCCGGGTGACGGCCAGCCCCCAGGCGCCCACGTGGACCACAGCGACACACACTGCAACGAGCAGTGGCGCTATCAGAACGAACTCCACCGCCGCCGCCCCCCGCTCAGTGCGAGACCGAGGCGATGGCGTCATGAAGGACCGTGCTCAGCTGATCATCGGCGACCAGCCACAACGTCGTCACCAGACCCGCCGTCATCACGGCCACCAGGACCCAGCCGGGGACATCTCCCCGGTCGTTCCCCATCCATCGCCGCCACTTCCGCCATCTCGTCATCTCTCCCCCTTCCGTCGCCTCACAGGGATGTGAGCGCGACAAACCCCGGATAGACCGCCACAGCCACCACCGCCGGCAAGATCAGGAAGACCACCGGGACGAGCATCGCGATCTCTGCGCGCCCCGCCCGTTCCAGCGCTGCCGTCCGTCGCCGGTTGCGCGCGTCGTCCACCTGATGGCGCAGCGTCGCCGCCAACGGCACCCCGTGCCGGGCCCCGGTGAGCAGGGTGTCGGTCAGCCGGTCCAGTTCGGGGACCGCCAGCAGCCGGGTCACCGAACTCAGCGCCGGCTCCAGCGGTTTTCCGGCGCGAACCGAGCGGGTGACCTGCTGCAACTGCGGTCCCAACGGTGCATCGACCTGCTCCGCCGCCCGCTCCAGTGCCTCGGCGGTCGTCAGCCCGGCCGTCAGGCAGAGCGCCACGAACTGCGACACGACCAGCGTCTGGTCCCCCATCGTGTCGCGCAGTCGGGCGGCCTGCCGATCGAGGATCCGCTCGTAGCCCACCAGCACCATCGGCACGGCGGCGAGAACCACCAACAGGGCCACCGGCCCCTGGCTCACCACAAGAACCGCGCCCCATCCGGCCACCCCCGCCAGCAACCGCAACTGGACCGCCCGCCGATGGGCCGGCGTCATGCCGAGCACCTGCCCCCGACCATGTCCCGCGGCGCCCGTCCAGCCGGTGACGGATTCGAGGAACCGATCGATCCGGCCCCATGGCTGGGGCACCCTCACCGGGTGTCCTGACAAGGCTCGCGCCACCGGATCGGGCCGACTCCGGCGTAGTCCGGACAGGGTGAGCGCCGCGCCCGTCAGCACCCCCGCCACGACGGCGCCCGCCGCGGGGTTCACGCGTCACCCCTGCGGTCGCCCGCCACTTTGGTCATCGTCCAGTAGGCCGCGGCCGTCACCACCGCAACGCCGGTGAGCAATGCGGTGCCGGTGGGGCTCGCGTACGCGGCACGGCCGTCGGGCTGGATCGCCAATGCCGCCACCGTGAGCCAGGGCGCCAGAACTGCGAGCCGAGCCGCGGCCATGTTCCAACTGTGCCGGGCCGCCACCTCCCGGCGCTGAGCGTTGTCCGCCCGGAGAAAGGATCCCAATGCATCGAGGACCGAGCCGATGTCCGACGCTCCCACTTCATCGGCCACCTGCAGGATCGCGGTCACCCGCTGTCCCACCGGATCCACTGCCAACTCGGTGACTGCGACCTGCGTAGGTCGGCCGCCCGTCAGCGCAAGGGCGGCGCGGGTGAACGGATCGGTCAACGACGCCGGCACCCGGGGCGCGGCGTCAGCCACCGCCTGACCCAGGGGCGCCCCAGCCCGAATCCCCGCACGCACACTGTCGATCGCGTCCGGCCACGCCGAGCGGCGTTCTTCCGCCACCCGACGGGTGCGACCCCGAGCAGCCACGTGGGGGGCCGCCGCGGCAGCCAACCCGGCGACCGCAGTGACGGCTGGGATGCCCACCAGCACAGCGGCCACCCCGGCACCGAGGATCCCGCCGGCTGTTGCGATGGCGAGGGCCCGCACCCGATCGGGCGGCGCCCAGGCCAGCACGGCCCCGGCGGTTGCCAGCACCAGGCAGGCCAGGGCGATCACCGGCACCACCGGGCCGGCAGTTCCGCCCCCGCCCGCACCAGACCCACTCCATCCCACTGGAACAGTCGGCCCACCCGCGGGCCGTCCGGTCCGGCGCTCACTGTGGCGATCTGTTCCACCACCCGTCGCCCTGAGTCGGTCCGCCCCAAGTGGACGATCAGGTCGAGACACCGTCCGACCGAGCGGGCCACGAAGCCGGCAGAGATGTTCGGACCCGCCAGCAGGGGCAGCCCCGTCAAGCGGTCTACCGCATCCTCGGCGGAGTTGGCATGGACCGTGGCTGCGGCCGGCGTGCCGCAGTTCATGGCCAGCAGCAGGTCCAAGGATTCCGGGCCGCGGACCTCCCCCACGACGACCCGACCCGGACGCATCCGCAGCGCTTCGCGCACCAGGTCGCGCAGCGTCACCGCACCGGTTCCCTCCAGGCCGGCGTCGCGGGTCTGCAGGGCCACCCAATCACCGTGTCCCAGTCGCAGTTCGCGGATCTCCTCACACGACACCACCCGTTGGCCGTGACAGGCGCCGAGCAACGCATTCAAGACCGTGGTCTTGCCTGTGTGGGTCCCCCCGGACACGAGCACATTGGCGCCGGCGGCGACGGCCCCGTCCAGAATCAGCGCCACGTCGGCAGTCATCACCCGCCGGTTCACGAGGTCCGCCAGAGAGTCCGGCCGCACCACGTAGCGGCGGATGTTGACGGCCCAGAAGCGCTGGGCGATGGGCGGGATCACCGCGTGCAGCCGACTGCCGTCAGGAAGTTGCGCGTCCACGAAGGGATGGGACGTGTCGAGTCGGCGTCCGCTGGCAGTCACGGCCGCCGACACCATCGCCTGAGCCTGGGCCTCGGCGATCACCACGTTCGACAGTCGAGTGACACCGTCGACCGCGTAGAAGATGCGGGCCGGATCGTTCCACCACACCTCCTCGGTCTGCGGATCGTCCAGCAGCGCCTGGATCGGACCCCAGAGGCTGTCGTCGGCCCGGCCAGCCCCCCGGACACCTGTGGTGTTCCCAGACCGGACCGACGACATCGTTTCCCCCTCACCTGCCATCCCCCAGCAGGTTGCGAAAACCGTAGGCAACGCAGCGTCACGAGATCAAGCCGACAACCGGTGCGTAATCTCACCCCGCGCTCGCGGGAGGTTCCAACTCGGTCACCGAAAGTGACGGTCAGCCGCGGGACTGTGCGACGAGCGTGCGGAGCGCTCGCAAGGCCACACTCAACGACGCCAGGTCATGGTCACCCTCTGCGGTGCCGATGTCCTCCAACGTCCGCCCCACGCGAGAGACCTCGGACTCATTGGCCGTCAACCATTGATCCACGCGGGTGGCGGCATCGTCGGTCGGATCGGTCGAGCGCACGATCTGGGCCGTCAACGACGCTTGTGCGCTGTACAGGTCGGACCGCAAAGCCTGGCGGGCGAGCGCCTCCCAGCGCCCCCCACGCGACAGCGCGGAGATCCGGGTCAGGAACCCGTCGACATCCCACCGCTCGCTGATGGTGAAGTAGATCTCAGCCACCTCGCGGGCCGGCCGATCGGTGCGTTCCGCGATGCGGGTCACGTCCAGCAACTGGAACTGATACAGCAACAGTGCAGCGGCCTCGGCCAGATCGGCCGGCACCCCTTCGTCGATGTGCGCCTGAGCCAGCTCCTGCAGGCGACGGCGTTCCGGTCCGCGCAGCAGGTCGGGCAGGAGCGGGGACAGTTCGGCGACGACCGGTTGATAGCGAGCCACTTCCGTGGTCAGGTCCCACGACGAGGAGTGGGTCTGCACCATCCAACGCGTCGTGCGGTCGAGCAACCGGCGCGCCTCGAGGTAGACCCGGCCCTGCGCCGACGTGGCCACCTCGTTGTCCAACAGCCGTACCTGGCGCCACAGGTCGGGCAGGGCGAACACATCGCGCGCGAAGGTGTAGCCCCGCACCAGCTCCAACGGCGCGGCGGCGGTCTCCTCGGCGGCGCGGAACATGAACGAGATCCCGCCGCGGTTGACCAGATCGTTCACCACGACCGTGCGGATGATCTCGGCTGCCAGTGGGTGGGCCGACAGTCGATCGCCGTACCGGTCGGCGAGTTCCTTGGGGAAGTAGCGGTGCAGCACCGGTTGGTAGTAGGGGTCCGTCGCCAAGACCTCCGCCGGCACGGCAGCGGCCAGCGTCATCTTCGAATAGGCCAACAGCACGGACAGTTCCGGCGAGGTCAGACCGGCACCGGCGAGTTCGAGTTCCCGTAGTTGTTCGTCGCCGGGAAGGAACTCCAGGTCACGATCCAGTTCACCGGCCGCCACCCATTGGCGCATCATCCGGGTGTGCACACCGAGCATGCCGCTCGCCTGAGCTCGGGCATTGCCCAGCGCGGTGTTCTGGTCGTAGTTGTGGCGCAGCACGAGGTCGCCCACCTCATCGGTCATCGAGTGCAGGAACTCGTTGCGCTGCTTCATGGTCAGGTCGCCGTGGCGCACCACATCGTCGGCCAGAATCTTGATGTTGACCTCGTGGTCGGAGGTATCCACGCCGGCGGAGTTGTCCACCGCGTCGTTGTTCATGGCGACCCCTGCGCGAGCGGCCTCGATGCGGCCGAGTTGGGTGAAGCCCAGGTTGCCGCCCTCCCCGACGACCCGGCACCGCAGTTCGCCGCCGTTGACGCGCACCGCGTCGTTGGACTTGTCGCCGACGGCCGCTTGGGACTCGGAAGCTGACTTCACGTACGTGCCGATGCCGCCGTTCCACAACAGGTCCACGCGGGCACGCAGGATCTCGCGGATCATCTCGGTCGGGGTGAGTTGGTCGCGCTCGTCGTTGATCCCCAAGGCTGCCCGCACTTCGGCGGTGACGGGGATCGCCTTCGCTCCGCGCGGGTAGATGCCGCCGCCCGGTGACAGCAGATCGCGCTCGTAGTCCGCCCACGACGACCGCGGCAGTTCGAACAGACGACGCCGTTCGGCGAACGACGTCACCGGGTCGGGGTCCGGGTCCAGGAAGACGTGCCGATGGTCGAAGGCGGCGACCAATCGGATCCCCTCACTGAGCAACATGCCGTTGCCGAACACATCGCCGCTCATGTCCCCGATCCCGGCGACAGTGAAGGTCTCGGTCTGCGTGTCGACGCCGAGGTCCCGGAAGTGCCGTTTCACCGACTCCCAGGCGCCCCGCGCCGTGATCCCCATGACTTTGTGGTCGTAACCCTCGGACCCGCCCGATGCGAACGCATCACCGAGCCAGAAGCCGTACTCGGCCGACACCGAGTTGGCCAGATCCGAGAACGTCGCGGTGCCCTTGTCCGCCGCGACGACGAGATACGGGTCATCGCCATCGTGTCGCACGACATCGGTCGGCGGCTCGACATCGTCGCCCACCCGGTTGTCGGTCAGATCCAGCAGCCCGGAGATGAAGCGGGTGTAGGCGGCTCGCCCCGCCGCCATGAACTCGTCGCGGCGCGAGGCATCGGGCAACTGCTTGGCGTAGAAGCCGCCCTTGGCCCCGGCGGGAACGATGACGGTGTTCTTGACCGCCTGCGCCTTGACCAGTCCCAGGATCTCGGTGCGGAAGTCCTCAGGCCGGTCGCTCCACCGCAGTCCCCCGCGGGCCACCGCAGCGAACCGCAGATGAACGCCCTCGACCTCGGGCGAGTACACCCAGATCTCGTGCAACGGGCGCGGCTCCGGCAGCCCGTCGATCTCGCGGGGCTGAAGTTTGAAGGAGATCTGGAACGGATCAGTCTCGGGGCGGTAGTAGCTGGTGCGGACGGTTGTGGTGATCACCGTCAGCAGGAAGCGCAGGATCCGGTCGACGTCCAACGAGGCGATCTCGTCGATCCCGGCTTCGATCCGTTCTCGGATGATCCGCTGCGCCTCGGAGCGGTCTCCGGACCGACCCGGCTCGAACCGGGCATGGAACAGGTCGACCAGGTCGCGCACGGTCGTCGGATGGTTCAGCAGAACGGTCTCGATGTAGTCCTGACTGAACGGGACCTTGGCCTGACGCATGTACTTCACCAGCGCACGCAGCAGGGCCGCTTCGCGCCAGTTCAGGCCAGCATGCAGTACCAGGGCGTTGAAGCGGTCGACCTCGGCCGCACCGCTCCACGTGGCCAGGAACGCTTCCTCGAAGCGCTGCTTCACCGAATCTTCGAAGGGCATGTCGACGTCCGGGAACACCAGTCCCAGGTCGTAGAGGCGGTACTGACCGTCGGCGTCATCGACCAAGGTGAACGGTCGTTCGTCGGTGACGTCAACGCCCAGATTGTGGAGCACCGGCAGCATCCGCGACAGCGAGACCGACTCGCCGGACCGGTAGATCTTCAAGCGGCGGCTGCGGTCGCCGGCGTCGTAGGGTCGGTAGAGGTTGAGCTCGGTGGCACCGGTGGGCAGCCGGTCGAGGTGGCGGATGTCGGACACCCCGGCCCGGGCGGGAAAGGCCTCCTTGTACGCCTCGGGCAGCGCCGACCCGAACCGGGCGGCCAGTCGGACCGCCTCTTCCTCGCCAACGGCATCGACGAGCTCATCGGCGAACGTGTCGTCCCACGACCGAGCGGCCGTGGCCAGTTCGGCTTCGACAACCGCATGGTCGGGTTGGGGCAGGTCGCGCCCGTCCGCGACCCGCACCACGAAGTGCAACCGCGCCAAGACACTCTCGGTGATGCGCGTGTGGTAGTCGACGGAGTCCGCGTCGAAGGCCGTGCGCAGGATGTCCTCCATGCGACGGCGCACGGTGGTGTTGAACCGGTCGCGGGGCAGATAGACCAGGCAGGACACAAACCGCCCGTACGGATCCCGGCGCCAGAACAACCGGGTACGACGCCGCTCCTGCAACCGGAGGACGCCGAGTGCCGTGGCGAGCAACTCGTCGGAGGTGGCCTGGAACAATTCGTCGCGCGGGTAGGTCTCGAGGAACTGTTGCAGATCCTTGCCACTGTGGGAGTCGGGGGCGAATCCGCTGTGTTCCAGCACCGCGTCGGACTTCGCCCGCAGGACCGGGATATCCCCGACGCTCTGGTTGTAGGCGGCGGCGGTGTACAGACCGAGGAACCGGTCCTCGCCGATCACCGTCCCGTGTTCGTCGAAGATCTTGGCGCCCACGTAGTCGAGGTAGGCGCTGCGGTGGACGGTCGACCGGGAGTTGGCCTTGGTGAGCACCAATGGATCCGGTTCCAGCACCTTGGCGCGCACCGCCTCGGGCAGGGAACGCAGTGGCCGAACGTTGGCGTTGCCCCCCCGGAGGATCCCGAGCCCACTGTCCGGGACCACAGCCAGGGCCTGCCCCGCGTCGGTCTGGACCAGGTCGTAACGGCGATAACCCAGGAAGGTGAAGTTGCCCGAGGAGAGCCACGCAAGGAACTCCGCGGCTTCGGCCTGGCTGGCGGGCGCGACGCCCGGGATCGGCTGATCGCGCAACTGAGCGGCTACCTCGCGTGCCCGCTCCACCATCGGGGGCCAATCCAGCACCGCCGATCGGACATCGGCCAATACCTGGCTCAGGTCCGCGGCCAGCCGGTCCAACTCCGCGCGGTCGGATTCCCGGTCGATATCGAAGTGGATCCACGATTCGGTGACCGCGTCGAGGGCGTGATCGTCAGCCGCGGCGTGAGTGACCGGGCCGAGTGCCAGGAGGTCTCCTGCGTCATCTCGACGTACGTCGAACTGGGGATGGATGACCAGGTGGATGGCGCGATCGCGGGCCGACAGGGCCGCGGACACCGAGTCCACCAGGAAGGGCATGTCGTCGGTGACCACCTCGACGCAGGTGTGCTGGTTGCTCCAGCCGTTCTCATCGACCGTGGGCGTGTGGACCCGCACCACACACTCGCCGACCCCGCGGTGCGACGCCGCCTGCCGGTGGCTCAGGGCCGCCCCGACCAGGTCCAGTGGGTCGGCGCCGGTGAGGTCCTCCATGGCCACGTTGGCGTAGTACAGCTCGAGGAAGTCCGCCAGGTCGGGGACGTTGTCGGCGCCCAGGGCTGCCGCCTGAGCCGCCGCTGCCTCGAGGATGTCGGAGCGCAATCGCTGGTCGGGGTCAGGACGGACGAGATCGGTCATGATCCCTCACACTATCGCCGCGGAGCGGGATCCCGCGCCCCCGTGCTGGTCGTTGATGGGCACCCGCGCGTTGAAGTGGAAGCGATGGCCCGGTTAGGGCAGGGTGACCCATGACCCCCAGCCTACGGAGACGCAGTGACCACGACGATCGATCAAGTGCAGCACTACACGGCCGGGCCGCTGGACGTGTTCGCCATGTTGAGTGATCCGGCGTTCATCGAGAAGAAGTGCCTGGCCAGCGGCTCCATCGAAGCGTCCGCCGAGGTGACCACGGAGGACGCCGGGACGACCATCGTCAGCCGGCGGGTCCTTCCCGCCAAGCTGCCGGGCTTCGCCAAGAAGTTCGTGGGCGAGACGCTCACCCTGATCGAGACGCAGAATTGGACCGATGACGACGAGGGGACCCGCACCGCGACATTCGTGGTGGACTTCGGCAACAACCCCATCTCCTTCGGTGGCAACGTGACGCTGCGCCCCGACGGGTCGGGCACCCGGGTGGAGTACATCGGCGACATCAAGTGCGGCGTGCCGTTCGTCGGCGGCAAGATCGAGGGCGTCGCCCAGGACTGGATCACGCGATACCTGGACAAGGAACAACGCGTCGGCACCGAATGGCTCGACGGGTCCACCGACTGAGTCCTGCGGCCTACCTCGGATGCCGCGTCGGTCAGAGGTTCTCCTGGGCCCACAACGCGGCCTGGACCCGGTCGGTCACCCCCAGGTGACTGTAGATCTGCGTCAAGTGGGCCTTCACGGTCTTCTCGCTGATGGCGAGCCGGCGGGCCACGAGACGATTAGGAAGACCGTCGGCGACCAACCGGAGCACCTCCAGCTGTTTGGCCGTCAACCGGTGGTCGGTGGTGCCGGACTCCTTCCGGCGATTGTCGACCAGGGTTCGGGCGACTCGCGGATCGATGGGTGAGCCGCCGGTGGCCGCCGCCCGCACCCCCTCCGCCAGCGCCTGCGGCGTGGCGTCCTTCATGAGGTAACCGACCGCTCCGGCGTCGAGGCTGGCCAGGATCCGACCCCGGTCGCCGAACGTCGTCACGACCACTACGGCCGCCCCGCTGGATCCCGCGCAGATGCGACGGGTCGCCTCGACCCCGTCCACCCCCGGCATCGACAGATCCATCAGCACCACGTCGGGACACAACTCCGCGACGACGGCCACCGCTGACTCACCATCGTTGGCCGACCCCACCACCTCGATACCGCCCGCCTCGGCGAGCAGGATGCGCAGCCCCTGGACCACCACCTCGTGATCGTCGACGAGAACCACGGTGATCATGTCGGTTGCTCCGATGCGGTAGGGCCCGTGAATCGGACGGTGGTCCCCCGCCCGGGCGAGGAGTCCACGTCCAGTCGCCCGCCCACGGACTCCGCCAGATCCTCGCTGATGCGCAGACCCAGATGCCCCTCAGGGGTGGCTCTGGGATCGAAGCCGCGCCCGTCGTCGGTGATGGCCAGGGTCATCCGGTCGGACTCCTCCCTCACGGTCACCGCCACCGTCGCGGCGGAGGAGTGTTTGGCGACGTTGGTGAGGGCCTCGCGGGCGATCCGGTACGCGACCGCCTCGACCTGCGGCGTCACCGCCACGTCCGCCACGTCCACGGTCACCGTCATGTGCGGCTCCAGCGCGGCCGCCTGGTCGGCGATGGCGGCGGCCAAACCGGTGTCAGCCAGATTCGGTGGGTAGATGTCGACCAGCAGCCCGCGCAGGCCGCGGACCGCGTCGCGGGTCTGGCCGGCGGCTGCCGCCAGCAGGTTGGCCTCGTCGGTGTCGCCCTCTGTGCGCGCCCGCGACGACAGTCCGGCGAGTGCGTAGGAGACGCCCGCCAGGTCCTGGACCGTCCCGTCGTGCAACTGGGCCGCGATCCGGCGTCGTTCGAGATCGGTGGCGTCGATGGCATGTTGCAGCAGTTCCTGCCGGGCCTGCAGGTCGTTGCTGATCCGCCGGGCCATGCGCACGCCCAGGATGAACAGCAGTAACGCCACAAGTGCCAGGAAACCCAGGATGACCGGAGCAAAAGCCCACCACACCCGACGGGCGTCCTCCTGCACCGTGTCCTGCAGTTGATGAACCTCGAACAGGTAGACCTCACCGTCGGCTCCGGTGACCGGAAGACTCACGTCGACGATGCGTGCCGTCGGGTCGAGGTAGCGGTTCTCGGGCCGGGTGATGTCCGCGTCGTGCGCCGACAGTGCCGCCCCCGGGGCGAAGGCAGATATCCGGTCGTCGATCGGGAACTTCTCGCCGATGATCCGAGGATCGTCGGCATAGATCACGACTCCGCGGCGATCCCAGATGCGGAGCCCGACGACATCTGAACCGGCCACGGTGACCGCCAGCGCCTCGTCGAGGGCGGCGATCTGGGCCGGCCGCCCGGCGACCAGTTCTGTCGACAGTCGGGGTTCGACTACCGATCGAGCCAACCACTGTGTGGTCACCGTGGCGTCGCGCAGCGACTGGTCGCGGGCGACGGCGACCGCGACGACGAGACTGGCCACTGCCAGCAGCACGATGCCGATCACGCCGGGAACCGCGAACCGAAGAACCTCGCGGCGCACGACCCCCGAGTCCGCAGGCGCACTGGAACGGTCCGGCATGGATCAATGATCGGTGATGGACGGCTCAGTACGACAGCGAGCCGCGACAAGTCTCGCGCGCACCCTTGCGCACCGCCCCGAACTGGTAGGTGTCGACTCCCGGTCGGTTGTTGGTGTGACGCCGCACGACCACCGCCCCCCGCCGGTTGGCCACGGCCGAGCCACGCCACATCCGAACGCCGTTGTGGCCACCGCTGAGGCGCCACCGTTGACCGGGCGCGGACTGAAGTCTGGCGGTGACCTGGATTCCGCGGCCCGCGGCCCGGGCTGCCAGCGACCACGTGGATCCGGCGCTGCAGGTTCCGCGCGCCACAATCGTGTCGCCCCCGGCGCCGGGGGCTGACCGTGCGGCAAAGGCGGCATCGGTCGGAAGCGTGACGATCACCACGCCTGTGACCACGCCGATCAGGAAACGCTTCACGAGATGAAGGGTGGGGCGCCGGATCGGGTACTGGCAACCCGACCTTGGTCGTAGGACCTCACCCGCGCGCTGCCGTCGGGGCAAGTTCGGGCTCGGTCGCCGCCGCCGGCGGGGCGCCCACCACCCGCCACAGGCTCCAGCCGCAGGCGACGAGGACACAAGTGATCCGCAGCGTTTGCAGCGCCACCATGCCCGGATCCCCCGCCAACAGCCAGCCGTAGCCGGACGGATAGAGAACCTGGGTAATCAGGGCGGCGAAGGCGACCAGAGCGACCGGGATGCGGAGGCGGGAGCGGGGGTCGGTCAGACACAGCACCCCGAGCGCGAGCAACCAGATGGAGTATTGCGGGCTGAACACCCGGCTGACGACCACCGAGAACAGCACGACGGTGAAGGCGACGTCGCCCGCGGGTGAGCGGGCCAGGCGGCCCCCCCACCAACTCACCGCCATGACGGCGAAGCCGAGCAGGGCGATCACAGTCACGATCGCCGCGGCCGCTCCGGCACCGGTCTGGGCCACCTCCATCGAGCCGTACCGGTACTCAAGATCCACACCGCCCACAACTGAGTTGGCCACCAGGAACGGCAATGCGCCCACCGACTCGACCTGCAGGCCGCGGCTGCCCTGACCGCCCAAGAAGCCCGACAGGCCGTCGAACGCCCACGCCGTGATCGCCAGCATCACGGCAGTAGTCGCGGCGAATGCGCCCAGCGCGGGCAGCGCCCGCCGCCGTGGGACGACAGCAAGGACCAGCACGGGCCAGACCTTCAGCCCGGCGCCGACCGCCGCCCAGATCCCGACGCGGACCGGTGCGGCGGCGGCCAACACTGCAAGAACGGCGAACAGTGTGGGTACGACGTCGAAGCGCGACACCAGGACCGGTCCGATCATCAGTCCGAAGAGCACCCACCACCAGCCGCCGCTCAACCGGTGGCGGGCCAGGACCACCGTGAGAGTCAGGTCGACCGCGAGGATCGCGATCATCAGACTCGTCACCGGGTCGGGGCCGAGGTTCCCCAGAAGGAAGAACAGCCCCGAGAACGGGGGGTACTGCCACATATCGTCGGTGGGGAGCGTGCCGCTCCCGAGGGTGGGCAGCCAGCCGGCGTAGACGTCGAGGTCGTCGAACGCCAAGCGACCTTCGGGATAGAACGCGAAGTCCCGCAACCCGACTGCCACCAGGAGCGCTCGCGACGTGGCCCATGCGGCCACCAGTCCGACCCACTGCAGCCACGGCGCCGGCCGTGACCTGGCCACTGCGTTACTCCATGTGCGGGTAGCGGTGGTCCGTGGGCGGGACGAAGGTCTCCTTGATCGACCGGGTGCTGCTCCAACGCATCAGGTTCTGCGCTGCGCCCGCCTTGTCGTTCGTCCCGGAGGCCCGGCCGCCGCCGAACGGCTGTTGTCCCACCACCGCTCCCGTCGGTTTGTCGTTGATGTAGAAGTTACCCGCCGCGAAACGCAACCGGTGCGTCGCCTCGTCGATGGCGCCGCGATCCTGGGCGATGATCGACCCGGTCAGCGCGTAGGGGGCGATTCCCTCCATCTGATCCATCACCCGGTGGTAGTCGTTGTCCTCGAACACATGGACGGCCAGCAGGGGGCCGAAGTACTCCGTGGTGAAGTACTCCGCGGTCGGATCGGTGCACTCCAGGATGGTCGGCCGGACGAAGAACCCGGTCGAGTCGTCGGAGGTGCCTCCGGCCAGGACGGTCACGGTGTCGTCGGCGCCGGCCCGGTTCTGGACTCCGGACAACTTGTCGAAGGCCCGCCGGTCGATCACCGCTCCCATGAAGTTGCCGAAGTCCTGGGTGGTACCCATCGACAGTCCGTCAGTGGTCGCCGCCACCTGGTCGCGGATGACGTTCCACACGCTGCGGGGGACGTAGGCGCGCGACGCCGCCGAACATTTCTGCCCCTGGAACTCAAAAGCACCGCGGACCATCGCGGTGGCGACGACACCGGGGTCGGCCGAAGGGTGGACCATGATGAAGTCCTTGCCACCGGTCTCGCCCACGATCCTCGGGTAGGAACGGTAGTTGCTGATGTTGTTGCCCACCTCGCGCCACAACATCTGGAACACCGGTGTGGATCCGGTGAAGTGGATCCCGGCCAGGTTCGGGTCGGCCAGGGTGACCTCGGACACCGGGATGCCGGTACCGGTGACCATGTTGATCACACCCGGAGGCAGGCCCGCCTCGATGAGCAGTTCCATGACCAGCGATGCGGCGAACTGCTGCGTCGCCGCGGGCTTCCACACCACCGTATTGCCCATCAGCGCGGGTGCGGTGGGGAGGTTGCCCGCGATGGCGGTGAAGTTGAACGGCGTGACCGCGTAGACGAACCCTTCCAGCGGCCGGTGGTCGGAGCGGTTCCACACTCCGGGGGATGAGATCGGTTGTTCGGCCAGGATCTGCCGGGCGAATCCGACATTGAACCGCCAGAAGTCGATCAGCTCACAGGCGGAGTCGATCTCCGCCTGGTAGCAGGTCTTGGACTGACCCAGCATGGTGGCCGCGTTCATCCGGTCGCGCCACGGTCCGGAGAGCAGATCGGCGGCCTTCAGCAGGATCGCCGCGCGATCGTCGAACGGCATGTCCCGCCAGGACGGCGCGGCGTCCGCGGCAGCCGCCACCGCGGCTCGGGCATCGGCACCCGTCGCCTCGCGGCCGTGACCGAGCACAGCCGCATGGTCGTGGGGTTGGACGACAGCGAACGCTTCACCGCCTGCCTCGACCCACTCGCCGCCGATGTACTGACGGAAATCCCGGGCGCCGGCCGATGCGGCGTCCGTCACTGCCGCCTGCAGGGACTCCCGATGAGCACTGCCGGGTTCGTACATCCGGATCGGCTCGTTGGTGATGGCAGGCGTGGTCGTGACGGCATCCACTGGTTCCTCCGGTCAAAGGGCGACGACGCCATCTTGTCAGCAGCAGCCCCACCGACGCTACGAGACGAGTTCGGCCAGTTCCTGGCGGGCGAACCACAACAGGTCGGACGACGCGAGTGTGGATTCCTTGCCGGCGAGCGCGGCCACCACGGCGGCGGTCGATTCGGCAGGATCGGCGTAGACGGCGACGATCCGCTCGACCGGCACGCGCCGGGTGAGCAGGACACTGCCATCGGGCTCGGCCTCGGTCCACTCCTCCGGCACGCTGGCGACGACGACCGCGCGACGCCGAGGTGCCTCCGGTTCGGACCTCAGTTCGGCCAGGGAATCGGCGGCAGCGACCCGCAGCGCCTCGTATTCGGCTTCGTCGGTGTCGGCGCCGTCCGGCAGGACATGGGCGCGCCAGCCCGACGACGGAAGCGCGCCGCTGGAGGACGCCCTCCCCAGACCGACGAAGGTGACGGGGATGTACACACGCACGCGGTCAGCCGACTTCGGTCAGGTGATCGGGGCCCACGTTCTCGGGATCCCTCATGGAGTCGACACTGGTGCGCAGCGACGTCTCGAGGACCCGGATGCGGCGCGGGAGATCCATGACGTTTCCACCCATGGCCTCCAGGTCGTCCGGTCCCGGCCCCACGACGGTGACCTGGGCGCCGTCGGCCCGGACCTTGTCGGCCTCCTTCAGGCACCGTTTGGTGACCTGCAGGCGCCACCGGCGCTCCAACCGCGTGAGCAGGGTGGTGGGCCGATCGAGGTGGTACGAGACCATCGGAGCCAACACGTACACCTCATCCAGGTCGTGGCCCGCCACGAGGTCGGCGTTGGTCGCCGACCAGGTGCCGCCGTCGACGTACTCGCGGCCGTCGATGCGGACCGGCGCGAACCACGAGGGGATGGCACACGACGCCATGACGGCGTCGGAGAGGGCGACCGCCGGGGCATCCGGCTGACCGAAGGCCACCCGGCGCCCGTCGGCGTAGTCCATGGCCACGATCCAGACGTTGTCGTGGGGCGACCACTCCCCCATGGGTGTCACGGCCTCGACCAGATGGCCCACCCGGGCGAGCGATCCCGTGCCGGTCGGCAAGAACCCGCTGAGCATGGCGGTCGGTGGCATCCGGCCGACCCGGCGCAGGCTCGCGCCGATGAGTTTCGCCGAGCCGGGACCGAGGAGTTTCGGCCGCTGAGGGCGACTGGGACCGGTGGCCTTCTCGTAGTCGAACGAGAAGCCGGCCAGCGGACCTTCCGTCAGGGGATGGCCCCGCTGGTGGGAGACGAGTTGATCGACCGACACCCCGGCGCCGAGCAGAGCAGCCAACACGGAACCCGCGGAGGTGCCGACGATGACGTCACACTCGCGCGGATCGATGCCGTGCACGTCACGCAAGGCGGCCAGCGCCCCGACCATCCACGCCGCCCCGAGGACACCGCCACCACCGAGGACAAGCCCCCGCCGGATCGGACGAGCCATGGGTCACCTCAAGTAGTCAATAACGCACTGTGCGCTACGCCTTTACGGTACGCCTCCGCCCGCTCGGCGTCGTGGTGTCGACCAATTCTGACAGAGCTGCGACGATACATTCGGACAAGACGTCGACATCGGGCATTCCGTCCCGATCAGCGTTCAAGCCGAAGTAGACCCCGCCGTCATAAGACGTCAATCCGATGCTCACTGCCTGGTTCTTGGCCAGGGGGACGACCGGGTAGGCGGCCAGCATCCGCGAACCGCCCGCGTACAGAGGGAACTGTGGGCCGGGGACGTTGGTGACGACCAGGTTCCACACCCGCCGGGTCAGGCCACTGGCCGCTCGGGCGCCGATGGCGTGCAGGGTGGGTGGCGCGAAGCCCGTGATGCCCACGATCGCCTGTGCGCCCAGGGCCTGGCCGCTGGCCTTCAGTTGCCCCATCTCAAAAGCAACTCGCTGCAACCGGACGACCGGGTCCGGTTCACCCACGGGAAGATCACACAGGAAGGCGGCCACCTGGTTGCCCGATGCGGCGGCGTCGCCCTCGGGGCGCATGCTGACCGGCACCATGGCCCGGATGGTGGTCCGCGGATAAAGGATCTCGCCGCGGGTCATGAGCCACTCCCGCAGCGCCCCGGCGATGACGGCCAGCACGACGTCGTTGATCGTGCCGCCGTGGGCCTTGCGGATGCGCTTGTAGTCGGCCAGTTCCGTGTCCGCGGTGCCGTAACGCCGCTGCTCGCCGATCTCGACGTTCAACGGGCTGGCAGCCGGCGGCCGGACGACCGTGGCGGCCGCACTCAGGACTCCCGCCACGTTGCGCCCGAAGTCGACGGCGGTCTCCCGCACATCGCCCAGTCCCGACTTCACCGAATCGACCACACTGGCCGGTGACCGAAGGGTGTCGGACATGCCTCCGACGAACAGTTCCAGCGCGCTGGGTTCGCGCGCCGGGCGCCACACGTCGGTCCCCATGGCGCGCGGTTCGGGGGTGACATCCAAGATCACCTGGCCGATGTCGACCGCCGCCATGCCGTCGACCATGGCGTGGTGGCTCTTGCTCAGGATCGCGAAGCGACCCCCCTCGAGTCCTTCGATCAGGTACATCTCCCACAGCGGCCGGTTCTGGTCGAGCGGGCGACTCATGATGCGGGCGACGAGTTCGCGCAACTGGGCGTCCGTACCCGGGCGCGGAAGCGCGGACCGACGCACGTGGTAGGTCACGTCGAACGACTCGTCGTCGACCCAGACCGGGTTGGCGACGCGGCCGGGAACCCAGCGGACCCGTTGGCGGTACCGCGGGACGAAGGCGATCCGGGTGCGGATGAGCGACACCAGCCGGTCATGGTCGAAGCCGTCCTCGGGCGCCTCGAACACCGCCACGCTGCCCACATGCATGGGCGTCGTGGGTTCCTCCAGGTACAGGAACGACACGTCCAGGGGACTCAGGCGGTCAGCCATCCCACTCCCTTCACCGGGTCTATCGTGGCACGCGTTGGTCGGAACGGGTGAACCGCATCGGACCCTGTCATTCCGCGTTGCATCCCCCGAGGACCGGGAGCACTCTTAGGTCATCGACAACAGATCAGGACCGATGGATCACCACAACCGATCCCCCTGAAAAGGAGTCGATACAAGTTCATAGGGAGACAACGACGGAGATCAGAGTCACCACGGCTCACGAAGATCGACAACACCCAAAGAGACGAAAGTCCACCAGAGCGGAAAAGCCCTGGAATGGGAACGTACCGATTCGAAAAATGAATCCGTTGAGAATCGTCACTCTTTGAACAACACCACAACCGCACCTAGTGCGGAACGACAGGGCCCCTCGTACCCGTATACCGAGGGGCCCTGTCACCTTTTCAGGCCCGGTCCGCGGCGACTCCGGTCAGTTGCAGACCCGCAGCCAGTGCGGCGACCGCTGCCGCCAACCGTCCCCGCGGGGCTCGTTGCCCCACCGTGCCCGGTCGTCGGTCCAGTGCCGCGGCGGTGTCCGGGTCGTCGGGAAGCCCGGCAACCCGGGCGTCCGGTCGTGCGACCGCCACCACCTCGCGCAGCCGCCGCAGCGAGTCGGGCCCCCGGGGCATCCGGTTCCAGACCACGATCACCTGACCGGTGCCGGCCGATGTGCACTCGCCCAGTTCGCCGGCGCTGTCCACCCAGCGGCGGATCCCCAGCGCGGTCGGCACCCCGACCGACAGGACATGCGTGGCGCGGGCGATGACCGCGCGCCGGACCGCGCCGAGTTCGGCGGGCACACAGGGTCCGGCACCACAATCGACCACCACCGGCTGACCCGTCGCCACCGCCTCGTCGAGCACCACCTCGACCCCCGAGAGTGCGAGGTCGCGCACCTGCTCGGGATGGGAGACCCCGGTGACCACCGACACCCGCCCGACGTCCGCCGCCGCAGCGAGCAGGTTCCCCGAGCGCAACCGGCCGTCGGCAGCCGCACGAGCCGCGCTGGTCAGGTCGGTCCCGCCGGTCGCACCGCAGTGGAAACCGACAGCCGGCGCCACGAGGTCGGCATCGATCAGGACCGATCGACCGAGTGCGGTGGCGACGGCCGCTGCGACAGTGGTCCTCCCCGTGGCGCCGTGAGGTCCGGTCACGGCGATGAGCGGAGCAAGTGGCGCGGCCGGCTCGCGGTTCGGCGCGACACCCATAGCGCTCACCGCCGCACGAACCGTCACGGAAGGATCCGCCCGGATCACGGGCAGACCCCAGTCGGCGATCCGGGCCGCCGCGGAATCGTCGTGGGAGTCGGCGACCCCGAAACAGGGAACGTGCCGTGCCACCCGTTGCGCCACCTCGCGATTCATCTGAGGGAACCGGGCGGAGATCAGCACGGTCTCGGCGAGGGCGGGCTGAGCCAGAGCCAGGAGCTCTACCACGTCCGTGACGCGACGCGGCGCGTCCGGCTCGAGTTGCCGGACCACGACGGCCTCATGAGCCAGGCCCGTGAGGGCCAGGACCCACGTCACCGGCGCACCAGGACCAGCCGCTCCGATGAGGCCAGCCGGACGGCAGTCGCGGTGTCGGCATCGCTGACCGCCAGCTCGACCCGGCCGGCGCCGGTCTGGTCGTCGACCACCGCAGTGACCGAAGCCTCCGTCAGGGCGGGGACACTGCCGCCCTGCCACACATCGACGACGTCCCCGGCGACCAGTCCCACCGGCAGAAGCTCCGTGGGCACCGGCACGGTCACGCGAGCCCCCGCGTCCGGCGCCTGAGCGGCAGCCGTGAACAACGGCTCCCCCGGCTGAAGCGCGTGGCCGGCCACCCCGCTAGGGGTTACGTCAGCGGGCCACAGGAGTCCCGCGTCGGGCACGGACACCGGCATCAGCTCGAAACCGGCGGGATCCAGCTCGGCTCCGGCCGCAACGGATTCCCGTGACACCCATGCCGCAGGCGCGGGCGCCGGATCCCACCACGTGACGACCGCCACCACAGCAGCCGCGACGATGAGTCCCACCCCGGCCCCGGTGCGTCGACGTCCGCCGGGCGTCGAACTGTGAATGGTGCCGTCTGGTCGTGCCGCCATGGGCCGCCTCCCCCGAAGCCGTGGCCGCCGACCGGCGGACCGTGCCAGCATTACATCGTGGACCGCAGATTCCTGACCCTGGCGGACGTCGCCGATGTGCTGAACATCTCAGCTGCCCAGGCGTACGCCCTGGTGCGGTCCGGCGACCTGCGGGCCATCAAGGTCGGCGGACGCGGACAGTGGCGGATCGCCGATGCCGACCTGGAGGACTACATCCAGCGGATGTACGCCGAGACCGAAGAGTCGTTGCGGCGCGACTGATCGTTGCGGCGTCAACGGGTGGATCCAACCCAGTGCGACGCCCCGGCGCGGTCCTACCGGGGCCGGATCGTCGCAACGGCTGCCCACGGGAGCAATCGGTCGCCCACCTCGAGGTGGTCCGCCCCCACGCTGCGCAGGAGCCCGGACCACAGCGAGCCGTCGTTGCCTGCCACGGTGATGTGGCGGTCCTGCCAGTCCCGGAGCCTCGTCATCCCGGTGGTCCGTTCGCGACCGGTCGGGCCCGTCGCCGGGCCCCCAGCCCCGTCCACCGCCCGAAGCGCAGCCAGGGTCACGATCACCGGACCGTCGGACGCAGCGACAAGAACCGCGTCGCGGTAGACCTCCACCAGTCGCCCGGTCACCAGATCAGCGCCTACCGCGAGCCGGACGACCCGATTCCTGCTTCCGCGGAGCCGATCCGCCAATCCCACTGCCGCCATTTCCGCCGCCGCCAGGCCCGCGGCCTCGTCCACAACGTCGGCCGGTAACGCCGGCGCCCCCAACTGCCACAACTGCGGCAACGGATCAGAAGACATCTGGTGACTCTTACTCATCGGCTGCCGTCGACCGTCCCACCCTCTGCAGCACGTGGGCGAGGTCACACCGGACGGACTATTGACACTCATCGTCGTTCGACGTCCAATAAACGCATCAAACAGCACCAAATGGCGTCATACAGGGGGATCACGATGAAGGATCAGCAGGCACTAGCACTGGAATGGCGGCCCCGCGGGGTGGATGCGGTGCCGCGCCATCCGGTGCCCCCGCTTCCTGACGACGCCAGCCGCTGGATCGCCCGGCTCTGCGCCGCCGTCGCCGAGGTCGCCGCCGGAGATCGGGCCGCGCGGCAACTGTTCACCGTCATGTCCCCCAGCGCCCTCGAACTGCTCCAACGCCGCTCCCGGGTCTGCCGGTCGCACAACGGGCCCATCCGGGGGGTCGGGTCGCTGCGGCTGTCCCGCCCGCGGCCGGACGTCATCGAAGCCACGGCGGTGGTGCAGGGGTCCCGTCGGTATCAAGCAGTCGCCCTGGAGTTACGACGCCGCCGCGGCACGTGGCTGGTGACGGCGGCGGAGATCCGGTAGCCGCTCAGCGACCGCGCTTGCGATTCGAACGCTGGGCCCGGCGCCGCTCGGCCCGCGAGGCGTTCGGGTCGACCGGCACCTCTGCTCCGTCGTCCTCCACCGCCGTGGACACTCCGCTGCTGTCATCAAGGGAGGGGGCCGAGTACTCCATCTCACGGGGCCGGGTGGGCGCCAGCCCCTTGGCAGACACCTCGGGCCGCGCCGACTCGACGTCGCCCGACGCCACCGCAGCCGCCAACAGGTCGGCGACCCCACCGCTGGCGTCGGTGAGTTCCGCCACCGCTTCCGCGGTGTCCGGATCGACCTCGTTGACCTGTACCTCGGCGTTGAACAGGTAACCGACGGTCTCTTCCTTGATGCCGTCCATCATCCCGTTGAACAGGTCGAACCCTTCGCGTTGGTACTCGACCAGGGGATCCTTCTGGGCCATCGCGCGCAGGCCGATGCCGTGGCGCAGATGGTCCATCTCATGCAGGTGTTCCCGCCACCGCCGGTCGAGGACCGACAGGACCACCCGACGCTCGAACTCACGCATCCCCTCGGAGCCCAGTTCCTCTTCCCTCCGGTCATAGGCCGATTGGGCATCGGCGACCATCTCCTCCGCGATGAAGTCGGCGGTCAGGTCGGTGAGTTCCCCGCCACTGGCCTCGACCAACTCGTCGAGGGTGACCGTCACCGGGAACAACTGCCGCATGGCCGTCCACAGCGCGTCGGTGTCCCAGTCCTCGGCGTACCCCTCCGCGGTGGCGGTGGTCACGTAGGCCCGAACGGTGTCATCGAGGAACCCGCGGACCTGTTCGCTCAGGTCAGCGCCTTCCAACACCCGCTGCCGCTCCGCGTAGATCACCAGACGCTGCCGGTTGAGCACGTCGTCGTACTTGAGGACGTCCTTGCGGATCTCGAAGTTCTGCGCCTCGCGCTGGGTCTGGGCGTTGGCGATGGCCTTGGTCACCATGCCCGCTTCGATGGGCACGTCGTCGGGGACGTTGAACCGGCGCAGGAACGAGTCGACGATGTCGGCCTTGAACAGCCGCATCAGGTCATCCTGCAGCGAAAGGTAGAAGCGGGTCTCCCCCGGGTCTCCCTGACGGCCGGAACGACCCCGCAGCTGGTTGTCGATCCGGCGTGACTCGTGCCGCTCGGTGCCCAACACGTACAGGCCACCGGCATCGGTGACCTCGTCATGCTCCTTGGCCACGGCCTCTTGTGCGTCGGCCAATGCCTGGGGCCATGCCGCCTCATACTCGTCGG
>CAZVYU010000031.1:0-24339 GCA_964631645.1 uncultured Actinomycetes bacterium | reverse complement strand
ACACGGATGCGGTCGTTGATACGGGGTTCGACGCTGATGGCGCCTCCTTGGTCGCAGTAACCCGGAGACGGCGCAGACGGAGGCGCAAGCCAACGGCCAGAGCCGCTGTGGACCGGACCGGACAACCAGAGGTTGCTGGGTGGGAACTAATCCGCTTGCGCATCCGACCCGCAACGCGGATCCGGATGGGTCGTCTGCCAGTGTAGCGGCATGACCACTTCCGGGGAAAACGCCGATGCGATCGCGGCCACCCGCGACCTGACCGCCCTGTCGGCGGTGGAGATCCTGGGCGCCCACGCCGTGGACCTGATGACCGCCGCCGCGGTCAAGTTGGGGCTGTACGAAGGGACCGCAGATCAGGTGGACCTGGCCGAGGCGCGGATCCTGATCGACGGGCTGGCCGGGCTGGTGAACGCCTCGGTGCCGCACCTGGGTCATCATCACGCCGCGCCGCTGCGCGACGGACTGGCCAGCCTGCAGAAGGCGTTCCGCGAGGCGCAGGAGTACCCCGACGCGCCGGGCGACGGACCGGGGGAACGACCTCCGCAGGCTCGGACGTCAACGGCGGGGCCACGCCCGCGGCAGTGAGCCGGGGCCGGCCGCAGCGGCGCGGGCGACCTCTTCGCTGAGCACCTGCCGCCATGCTTCGAGATCGGTCAGGGGCTCTCCGACCACCCGGTCCACGGCACCCGCGGCCGCCAGATCCGCAGCCGTGATGTGCTGGTGCTCCGCCATCGCGTCGGCGTGGGTGGTGTCGCCGTGCACGATCAGCGAGGCACCTTCGGGCGGCAACGGCGTGAGCCACGCATCGGCGGCGGCCACGACCCGGTCGGCCGGAAGCAGCGCCAAGGCACCGCCACCCCCGCCACCACCCAGCAGCAGGGACACGGTCGCTGTGTCCAGGTTCATCAACTCGGCCAGGCACCGGGCGATCTCACCGGCGAGGGCGCCCTGTTCCGCCTCGGCGCTCAGTTCGGCTCCTTGGGTGTCGACGATGGTCACCAGGGGCAGCCGCCACCGCTGCGCCAACGCCATCCCACGGCGGGCCACCCGTAGATCGCCGGGTCCGATGCCCAGCGCCGGGTGGTGCGCCCGGCGCTGCTCCTGCCGGGCTCGGTCCTGACCGACGATGACGCACCCAGTGCCGTCGACCAGCGCCAGCCACACTCGGATGGCAACGGCTCGTTCGCCCACACCCGTGCCCGACAGCTCGACCGCGTCCGGCAGCAGCGCCACCAGGTCCGCCGCGCCGGGACGGTCGGACCGGCGGGTGGCGGTGATCGCGTCCCACGCCGTCAGTTCGGTCGGGGACACCTTCGGCGGCGCGGGATTGGCAGGCCGGTGGACGACCTCGGGGTTGGGGCTCTCCCACCCCGGCGGTGCCGCCGGATCGGGCCGGCCCGCCCAGACATCCAGAATGCGAGCCACCATCGAGCGCCACTCCTCGGGCGCCGCGACCGCGTCGATGACGCCGGCCTCATACAGACCCGCAGCGGTCTGGACACCCGCCGGGAACCCGGTGTGGAACAGACCCTCGTAGACCTTCGGGCCGAGGAACCCGATCAGGGCGCCTGGTTGGGCACACACGACGTCACCGAGTGACCCCCACGTGGCCAGAACCCCACCGGTCGTCGGATGACGCAGGTAGATGAGGTACGGCAGACCGGCATCTGTGTGGCTGCGCACGGCCGACGCGATGGCCGCCATCTGGATGAAGGCCGGAGTGCCTTCCTGCATCCGGGTGCCGCCTGACTGCGGCAGGCCCAGCACGGGCAGACCCAACGCAGTCGCCC
Organism: uncultured Actinomycetes bacterium; assembly: GCA_964631645.1. Classification (GTDB taxonomy): domain Bacteria; phylum Actinomycetota; class Actinomycetes; order S36-B12; genus CAIWTL01. The sequence goes on along the minus strand of CAZVYU010000031.1, from coordinate 22,546 downwards.
GTTCGAAGGCAGCCACGATGCGATCCGCCGCCACCCGCCCGATCGACCCCGCGAGGAAACCGAAGTCACCGGCAACGACGGCGACAGTGCGCCCGCCCACCTGGGCGGAGCCGGTGGTCACCGACTCGTCGGTTCCGGTCGTGGTTCTGGCACGTTCCAGGTCCGCGGCGTACGCGGGTTCGCCCGGTGGGTCAGTGAGGGGCACATCCCAGGACCGCCAGGTGTTGTCGTCGACCACGGACCGTAGGAGGTCCGGGGTCGGGATGTGCGCCATGCCCGGCAGCCTAACCCCGGACCGGCGATCATCAGGGTGGACGGGGGCCGTCCGATCAGCGGCGGCCGGTCAGGCGGCGCGCGGTCTCACGCATGACCGCGGTCGGGGCCTGGCGCAACGTCTCGGTGACGTCCACGTTCTCCCGCAGGTAGGCGGCGACCCGCGCCGGGTCCATCTGATCGCGGGCGACGGCCATGACATCGACCTGCTCCATGGCCGCGGTCACGGCACGGGCGAAGTCCAACCGGGTGATCGCCAGGCCAGTGAAGTCGACGGCGTCGAGGCTTGCTTCGATGAGCCGCACCAGATCCATGTGGTCGATCGCGAACCCCGTCAGGTCGACCTGATCGGCGGTGGCCTCCAGCACGCGCTGGATGTCGACGTTGTCGATGGCGAGGTCGGTCAGATCCAGTTGCTCCATCACCAACTCGATCGTCTCCGGCAGCACCGAAGCAACTGCCGCCGCGGCCTCGTGTTCCGCATCGGAGCGCAACTGCCGACCGCGTGCGGCCAAGGGCTGGGTCACCACACCGAGCAAACGGATCCCCGCTCCCGCCGTCCCTGCGACCGGTCCCGCGGCTGGGCCCCAGGCCCGGGCCAGCAACGGGTTCAGGTGATCGCGGACGCTCGTAGCGGCGCGCTCCCCCACTTCCAGGGCCACATCGGCGACGCCGAGCAGCACGTCCATGACGGGCTCCCCCGGGAGTTGCGAACCAGGTGGGGCCACGGGAGCTGCGCCCGCGGTGAACCGGCCCGCGCCGGCGAGTCCGAGCAGGGCCACCCCCAATCCCCGCCGCACGGGGGCATTGGGCCAGGCCCGGGAGATCTGCGGCACCGCTGTGGGGGGCGGGGCGACCTGGGGTTGGGGTGGCGGGGTGGCCGCGAGGGTCTGTCGGGCGGACGCGGGCGTCCGTCGTGTGGCCGCAGCGGACTTCTTCTTCGCCGAGGCCGGTCTGGTGGGCTTGGGTGACCCCTTCTTCGCCGCTGTCGTCTTTTTCGCCGACGTCTTCTTGACCGAGGTCTTCTTCGCCGGCGTCTTCCGGGCGGGCGTCTTCTTGGCTGGCGTCTTCTTCGCCGACCCCGAGCGCGGCTTCCGGGTCGACGATGCCCGGGCCGGCCCGGAGACTGCCGGGCTCACAGCCGGCAGGCCGAGATCGCGGTGACCAGGATGCCGCGGCCACCGATGTCCGCCAGCCGATCCATGATTCGGTGGACCTGGGTCTTCGGCACCACAGCGCGCACGGCGACCCAGCCGTCCTCGGCGAGCGGCGAGACCGTGGGTGACTCCAGACCAGGGGTGAGCGCACACGCATCGGCGACCCGATCCTTGGGGATGTCGTAGTCGACCAACACGTACGTGCGCGCGGTCAGGACTCCCTGCAGGCGCCGGATGAACACGTCCGCCTCGGCCGACGCCGGCGCCCCCGTTCGCCGGATGAGCAGCGCCTCGCTGTGCATGATCGGCTCCCCGATCGTCTCGAGGCCCGCGACCCTCAGCGTCGCCCCGGTGTCGACCACATCCGCCACCGCATCAGCCACGCCCAGTCGCACAGCGTTCTCCACTGCGCCGTCGAGCCGCACAACATCCGCGGTCACGCCGATGGCGTCGAAGTAGGTCGACAGGATCTCGGGGTACGAGGTCGCCACCCGACAGCCCGCCAGATCCTGCGCCGCGTTGTACTTGCCTTCCGGGCCCGCCAACCGGAACGTCGACGGGGCAAAACCCAGGGCGAGGATCTCGTCGGCGGCTACCGCCGAGTCGGCGAGCATGTCGCGGCCGGTGATCCCCAGATCAAGCGTGCCGGCCGCGACATACGTGGCGATGTCGCGCGGCCGCAGCAGGAAGAACTCCACGTCGTTCTCGCGGTCCTGGACGACGAGGTCGCGCGGACTGCGGCTGCGGGCGTAACCGGCTTCGGCCAGCATCTGCTTGGCGGGTTCCGACAGTTGCCCCTTGTTCGGCAGGGCGATTCTCAGCACGAGATCCTCACAGATGGTCGTTGATGTCGGCAGGGGTCAGGTCGCAGGCCAGCATCAGGACCTGCAGGTGATAGAGCAACTGCGAGATCTCTTCAGCCGTCCGTTCGGACCCCTCGTATTCGGCGGCCATCCATACTTCCGCAGCTTCCTCGACGATCTTCTTCCCGATCGCGTGGACGCCCTGATCCAGCAGTGCGACGGTGCCCGAGCCCGCCGGCCGGGTCCGGGCGCGCTCGGTCAGTTCGGCGAAAAGCCCGTCGAAGGTCTTCACGTGACTCCTGTCAGGCCGGGGTGAAACCAGCATAGGGGCGGGCGCGGCCCCCGATCTCGGCCAGCGTGACCAGTGTGGCCAGCACCGCATCGACCGTCTCGGCCCCTTTGTCCTCGCTGCTGCCCGGTAGGCCGGCCCGATCCAGCGCCTGCACCTCCGTATCGCACGTCAACACTCCGAATCCGATCGGGACCGAAGTGTCCAGCGCGACCTGGGTCAGCCCCTGCGTCACCCCCGCGGAGACGTACTCGAAGTGGGGCGTCCCGCCGCGGATGATGACCCCCAGTGTCACGACCCCGTCGAAACCGGCACGCGCGGCTGCCTGGGCGGCGACCGGCAGTTCGAACGAACCCGGGACCCGGAACTCCGTCACCTCGGCGCCGGCGGACGAAGCCGCCCGATGGGCACCGGCAACCAGTCCGGCTACCACCTTCTCGTGCCACGACGCGACCACCAGCGCAAGCCGTCGACCACGCCCGTCCACCTGTCCCATGGCCGGACTGGGAGATCCTGCTCCGCTCATGGCCTCGCCTCGCTCACCATTCGGCCCGGCGCGGATGGCCGGGCAGTTCGTCGTCGGTCGTCGTCATCACATGGCCCATCCGGTCGGCCTTCGTCTGCAGGTACGCCCGGTTCTGTTCCGTCTCCCCCACGACCAGGGGGATGCGGTCGACGATGCGCATGCCGTACCCCTCCAGACCCGCCCGCTTGGCCGGGTTGTTGGTCAGGAGCCGCAGCGTCTTCACCCCGAGGTCGGCGAGGATCTGGGCGCCGGTCCCGTACTCGCGCGCATCGGCGGGGAGTCCCAGGTCGAGGTTGGCGTCGACCGTGTCGCGACCCGAGTCCTGGAGCCGGTAGGCCGACAGCTTCTGCAACAGTCCGATGCCCCGACCTTCATGACCGCGCAGGTACAGCACCACTCCGCGCCCCTCGTCGGCCACCTGCTGCAGCGCCGCGTGCAGTTGCGGGCCACAGTCACAACGCAATGACCCCAGGGCATCGCCGGTCAGACACTCGGAGTGGACCCGGACCAACAGATCCTCGCCGGCGCCGATGTCACCGGCGACCAGCGCCACATGCTCCTGGCCGTCGATCGACGACCGGTACCCGATCGCCCGGAAATCGCCGAAGACGGTGGGCAGGACGGTCTCGACCACCCGCTCGATCTGTGACTCGGTGCGCCGCACGTGGGCGATGAGGTCGGCGATGGAGATCATCAGGAGTCCGTGCTCGTCGGCGAACTGACGACACTCGGGGGCCCGCATCATCGACCCGTCGTCGTTGACGAGTTCACAGATGGCACCGGCCGGCGTCAGTCCGGCCAGGCGGGCCAACTCGACGGCTGCTTCGGTATGGCCGGCGCGGCGCAGGACGCCGCCGTCGACGGCGCGCAGGGGGAACACATGTCCCGGCCGAGTGAGTTCCCACGGCTCAGTGGCGCTGTCGGCGAGCACCCGGATGGTGTGGGACCGGTCGCCGGCCGAGATTCCGGTCGTGACCCCGTCGCGAGCGTCGACGGACACCGAGTAGGCGGTCTGCTTACGGTCCTGGTTGACGGGCGTCATCGGGGGCAGGTCGAGGCGGTCGAGTTGTTCGCCCGGCATGGGCACACACACGACCCCGGAAGTATGTCTGATCATGAAGCCGACCAGTTCCGGGGTGGCCTTGCCCGCGGCGAAGATCAGATCGCCCTCATTCTCGCGGTCGGCGTCGTCGACGACGACCACGGCCCGACCGGCGGCGATGGCTTCGACCGCGGCGGCCACAGGATCCAGTTCCACCTGCTGATCCGACGGGGCCTCCTTGTCCGCCTGCGCCGGCGGACGGTGGTGCTCTTCCTGGTCCTCTTCGGCGAACAGTCGGTCGGCCGGGATCACTGCGGTCCGGCGGAGAGCATCCGCTCGACGTACTTGGCGATCACGTCGACCTCCAGATTCACGGTGTCCCCGACGGCGCACGAACCCAGCGTCGTCTGGCTGAGGGTGGTGGGGATCAATGCCACCGAGAACCAGTGTCCGTCATCGTCGGCCCCGACTCCAACCACGGTCAACGACACCCCATCCACACAGATGGATCCCTTGGGGGCGACATAGCGGGCCAGATCATCGGGAAGGCTCACGACGAACTCGTCGAAGTCCCCGTTCGGGTCGCGGCTGCGGAGCGTCCCGGTCCCGTCCACATGACCTTGGACCAGGTGGCCGCCGAGCCGGGTCGCGGGGGTCACCGCACGCTCCAGGTTCACCGCCGCGCCCGGCGTGGCCGCAGCCAGAGAGGTGCGCCGCATGGTCTCGGGCATCACATCGGCCGAGAAACCGGTCGGGAGGAGGGCCGAGACGGTGAGGCAGACCCCGTTCACGGCGATGGAGTCCCCCGGTGCGGTATCCCCCAGGGCGACATCGGCGGTCACGGTCAATCGGACGGCCTCGTCCCCTTCCGGTTCGATCCGCGCGATGCGGCCCACTTCCTCGACGATGCCGGTGAACATGCAACGACTCCCGGGTCAGGCGCCGGCGGCGGCGATGGGGATCAGGTCGATACGAACATCGTCGCCCACGCGTGACACTTCCTGCAGCGAGAGCCGCCACGCGCCGTCGATGGATCCGATCCCCAGGTCGGACACTGCGCCCGTCCCTGCTGCCAGGATCGCCGGGGCGGTGTACCAGATGACCCGGTCGATCAGCCCGGCCCGCAGGAACGACCCGGCCAGGGCGGGGCCCCCCTCCAACAGCACCGTGTGGATGTCGCGGCGGACCATCTGCGCCAAGGCGAACGCCGGGTCCCGGGTGGGGATCTGCCAGAAGCGGTCGGTGGGTTCCGCGCGTCGGACCCGCGCGGCGGCGGGAACGCTGCGCTGGCCCATCACGATCCGCCAGGGTTGGACGGCTCCGTCGGTCCGGGCGGTCAACTCCGGGTCATCCACGAGCACCGTGTTCGTCCCGACCAGGACGGCATCGTGTTGTGCCCGGATCTCCTGCACCTGCTGGCGGGCCGCGTCACCGGTAATCCATCGGCTGCTGCCGTCCGCAGCGGCGACCCGGCCGTCCAGGGTCGCCGCCACCTTCCACGTGACCGTCGGGCGTTGTCGGCTCATGGCTGCACTCCAGACCGGGTTCAGGGCCGCTGCGTCCGCCGCGCGGATCCCCTCGCTGACGGCGATCCCAGCACGGCGCAGTTCGGCGGCACCCCCGGCGGCTTCGGGGTTCGGGTCGGACTGCCCGAAGACCACCCGGGCCACCCCGGCGTCGATGAGTGCGCGGGTACAGGGTCCGGTCCGACCGGTGTGACTGCATGGTTCGAGGGTGACGACGGCAGTGGCGCCGCGGGCGCGGTCGCCGGCCACGGCCAGCGCGATCACCTCGGCATGCGGGGTGCCCGCTCCCTCATGCGCGCCGGTGGCGATCACCTGACCCGCGGGGTCGAGCAGAAGACAGCCGACACGGGGATTCGGGCTGGGGTCACGGGTCGCCGACGCCAACTCGATCGCCCGGCCCATGGCCTCTTCGACGTCCACGTGGTCCTCTCGGTCGTTACCGCTCCATTATGCGGCAGGCGGCGGCGACGTACGGCGCGCAGCCGTCCGGCGGTCAGCTCGGTGCGCCCGCTTGATCGGCGAGACCGCGCAGGGCCAGGACGGCGGCCTCGGGGTCGTCGGTGCCGAACACCGCACTCCCGGCCACGAACACGTTGGCCCCCGCCTCGGCACAGATCCCGATGGTGTCCGCGTCCACGCCGCCGTCCACCTGCAGCCAGACGTCTGTGTCGGAGCCGTTGATCAACTCGCGGGCCCGGCGGATCTTGGGGACCACCACGTCCAGGAACTTCTGACCTCCGAACCCGGGCTCGACGGTCATGACCAGCACCATGTCCAGCTCGGCGAACAACTCGGCGTACGGGTCGACCGGGGTCGCCGGTTTCAGGGCGAGGCCGGCCCGGGCGCCCTGACTGCGGATCTCCCGCGCCAGCCGGATCGGTGCATGAGCTGCCTCGGCGTGGAAGGTGACACTGCCCGCCCCGACCTCGGCGTAGGCCGGCGCCCAGCGGTCCGGGTCGTCGATCATGAGGTGACAGTCGATCGGCTGGTCCACATGCTTGAGCAGCGACTCCACCACGGGGAGTCCGAGGGTCAGGTTCGGGACGAAGTGGTTGTCCATCACGTCGACGTGCAGCCAGTCCGCGGAGGGTACCCGGGCACACTCGGCGGCCAACTCCGCAAAATCGCTGGACAGGATGGACGGGGAGATCTGGGCGGGCACAGGCGTCACCTTAGCCGGGTCGGATCGGCCACACCTAGCGATGACTGTCCGCGCCGGTCGGCTACCTCACCCGGAAGGTGGTGACCGACTTGTCACCCTTGCACTTGGAGGTCCTGATGGTCCGCACGGTGATCTTGTACTTGCCTTTGACCGTGGGGCCGAACCTGATCCGCGACTTCGCCTTGCCCCGCCGGTTGGCCCGGGTCTCGGTGAACTTCTTGAATCCGTTCCCCGTGTAGGTGAACCGCACCCGGCATCCTGCCTGTACGCGACCGGCCCGGGCTTTGACCTGTTGTCCGCGGTTGTACTTGACCTTGTTGGTCTGCACGGTGATCTTCTTGCCGGGGGGATACGCGTGGGCCGCAGTGCTGCCCATTCCCCCGAAGACCACCAGAGACGCCAACGAGGCTGCTGCGACGTTTCTCACTCTTGTGTCCATGCTGGGACGCTATCACCAGCCGGTCGGCCCGAGGAGGAGCTCAGCAGGAACGGGTCGCGACCGCCACCTGCGGTACGGCCATCGCCTGTCGGAAGAGCACGGGATCGCGGCCCTCGGTGGGAGGCTCTTTGAACTCGACGGTGAGGCTGCTCGTCTGACCCCGAGCCATGGTGAGGTCGTACTTCCACACCGGATGGTTCCGTTCCCGACCCTGCCAGACGAACTCCCGCTTGCCGTCGATGCGCGCGGACTTCCACTCCGCACCCACCGGACCGTAGACGTCGACCATCATGCGCGTGGTCCCGACCGGCTCGGCCAGGACCTCCTGGGAGAAGCGTTCGTCGGCGGCGGGCTCCGGCGAATTGTTGGTGAGCGTGACCGTCACGCTGGACACCCCACCGCACGTGTCGGCGTCGTAGGACACCGCGGACGCCACGTAGGCATCGAGTTTGTTGGCAGTGGAGTTGTTGAGTGCCACCGCGGCCCACGGGCCCCGATCGAGCGGAACCGCCCCACCCACCGGCCAGGTCTCCAACTGCGCCTGGGCCTCGGCGTCGGCGCTCCACATGACCAGGCGGCCCTCGGTGACCACCGGGGTCATGGCCCGGACCAGCGCAGGAAGATCCACATCTCCGGTCCCGAGGCGTTGTGTCACCGCCTGCATGAGCTGTGCGACGACCTCGTCCTTGCGGGCCACGTCGGGGTACTGCTCATAGACCGTCTGGTTGAAGAACGTCACCGCATCGTCGGCCGTGACGGTGACCCCGCCGGCGGACACCGGCCCCGTCGCCGCCAGCAGCGCCGCCACACCGTAGGCATCGGTGGCGAGCACCTGATCGACCGGAGTCTCTCGCTCCCGCATCCCCGCAGCGCTCAGGTGACCCACGAACGGGAAGTGCCGGGTCTGGTTGAACGAGTTCCATTCCGCAGTCTCGCCGCGGCCCCAGAGTTGGTAGAAACTGCGCGGCATCCCCTGGTTCGGGATCGGGGTGTCCAGGCTGTTGTTGGTGTCGGTGCGGTCGACCGTCAACGCCCCTTGATCGGTGGTGACCATGGTGTACCCACCCATGAAGCCGCCCGTGCCCCGCGCCTCGCTGCCGTTCTGTAGGAGGATCACCGTCTGTTTCGGCTCATCGGCTCCGAGGGCCTCGGCCGCGATCGCGGTGGCCTGGGCCGCGGTCCGGGTCTGCTCCGGAAGATCCTTGATCCACTCCCGGGCCTGCCGCGAGGCGTCGCCCACCGGGCCGATGGCATCCGGGTCGGCCTCCTGCACGGCCTCAGCAGCCGGCTCCAGCAACGGTGCGGTGGCGGACAGCCGGTCCCCGACCTCCCGCAGCAGTCCGGTGTCGATGACGCCGTCGTCGGCTCGGATGCCATCGGCGGTCAGGGACGCCAGGATGGGCCGCGTCTCCATCCCGGCAGCGCTCACCGCTGCAGCGGTCTGCCCCAAGGCCGCAACGCTCGTGGTTGTGGTCCCCAGCCAGGGAATCCGGTTCAGGACCTGCCACACCGGGCCGTCGGTCACCTCGACGAGCGCCAGCGCAGACTCCCTGACCACCGGAAGGTCATCGGACAACGCGGCCATGTTGACGGACGTTGCATGTCCTTGCGCCACGGCGATGTCGGACTGCAGTTCGCGAGCGGCACTGATCGCACGAATGACGGTGACGGCCACCACGCCGACCACCACCACAACCAGTCCGGCCGCGATCCACCCCAGCCGGCGGCGCCCACCCGTTCGTGCCACCCGACCACCCTACCGGCGCCGCGCGGTCGCTCCCGCCGTCCCGATCACCGCCGCTGCAGGACCGCAAGGAACATGCCGTCGGTGTCGTGGCGGTGCGGCCACAACTGCAGGAACCGACCGTCGGGACCGGTGGCGGTATCGGGCACCTCCGGCAGTAACGGAGGGGCCGGGACGAGACCCACATCAGAGTGGCGGACCAGGGCCGCCTCGATGATGGCGGAGGTCTCGGCGACGTGCGGAGAACACGTCACATAGGCCAGGCATCCGCCCGGATCGAGCAGTTCCAAGGCCCGGTCCACCAGCCGCGTCTGCGCGGATCGTAGGGCGGGAAGATCCCCGGGCCGGCGGCGCCACCGCAGTTCCGGACGCCGTCGGACCGCTCCCAGCCCCGTGCAGGGTGCGTCGAGAAGGATCCGGGACGCCGATGGCAACGGCAGCGAGAGGGCATCCCCGGCCATGACGTCCACGGGAGCGCCGCCCCTGGTCGCCTGCCGCACGAGTTCGGCCCGGTGAGGGTGCTGTTCGACCGCGGTCAGGTTGGCCCCCTGTGCTTCCGCGAGCCCGGCCAGGTCCGCGGTCTTACCGCCCGGTCCGGCGCACAGGTCCAACCACCGGCCCGACGGGGTATCGAGGCGCGACACCGCCAACGCCATGAGTTGGCTGCCTTCGTCCTGGACCCCCGCAGCACCCGAGCGGATGTCGGGGAAGCGGCCGGGGTCGCCGGTGATCCGCACCGACCAGGGTGACCAGTCTCCTGGCGCGCCGTCGGTGGCGGCCAGCAGGGCAGCCTGGGTGATCCGTCCGGGCCGGGCCGCCAGGGTCACGGGTGCGGGTTCGTCGTTGCGCTCGAGCAGACGTTCGATCTCGGTCTCGGCGCCCTGCTGGGTCAGGGCGTCGGTGAACGCCCGGATGATCCAGGCGGGATGGGACCACTCCACGGTCCACCGGGGAACCGGGTCCAGCCCCGCCACCAGGCGGTCGCGCCAGACCGGCCAGGGGTCGGCAGCGACTGCACGGAGAACGGCGTTGGTGAACTTCCCGGCCCCGGCGCCGCGGCGTCGGGTCACTTGATCGACCGTGGCGGAGACCGCCGCGTAGTCGGCCGTGGCGAGGGTCAGCAACTGGTGGACTCCCAGGCGCAGGGCGTTGAGGGTGACCGGGTCGACATCGTCGAGCGCACGACTGCTGCGGGCGTCCAGAACCGCGTCGTAGCGGCCCCGGAGCCGCAGCGACCCGAAGACCAGTTCGGTGGCCAGCGCGGCGTCCCGCCGGTCCGGCCGTTGTAGCCCCAGTTGGCGCGACAGTTCCAGGTTCGCGTAGGCGTCGTCGAGTTCGACGGCCAGCAGGACGTCGAGGGCGATGTCCCGGGGACCGCGTGCGGCGGCGGAGGGCCGTCCGGCGCGCTTCACTCGAACCGCTCGTCGGGCGCGGGCCGCACGCCCCGCAGCCAGTCGGCCGCGGGCATCGCACGTTTCCCGGCGGGTTGGACCTGGTCCAGCAGGACCCCTCGGGTGCCGGTTCCCACCAGCCACTGCCCCTCATGCGGGAGCAGTTGTCCGGGCGCCACCTCCGGTGCCTCGGCTGCCCGCCGGACCGGTTGCAGTTTGACCCGGTCGCCGCGGAACGTGGTCCAGGCTCCGGGGGCGGGCGTGCACGCTCGGATCTGACGATCGACGGCCAGGTCCGGAGCGGACCAGTCGACCCGCGCGTCAGCCACCTCGATCTTGGGAGCCAGGCTCGCGCCGTCGGCGGGTTGCGGTACCGCCACCAGTTCCCCCGCCGCGATCCCGTCGATGGTGGCCCGCAGAAGTCCCGCTCCCGCCTCGGCGAGCCGGATCAGCACCTCGCCGGAGGTGTCGCGGGGACCGATCGGTTCCACGACGGTCCCGAACACCGGTCCGGTGTCCATGCCCCGGTCCAGGCGGAAGGTGGTGGCGCCGGTCAGGTCGTCGCCGTGCCACACGGCGTGTTGGACCGGCGCCGCGCCCCGCCACGCGGGCAGCAACGAGAAGTGCAGGTTCACCCAGCCCTGGGGCGGCACCGACAGCAGGCGTGCGGGGATCAGGTTGCCGTAGGCGACCACCGGGCACAGGTCCGGCGCCCACTGCGAGATGAGGTCGGCTGCTTCCGGATCGCGCAACGAGCGGGGCTGCAGCACCGGGATCCCGGCTTCATCCGCCACCAGCGCGACCGGTGACCGGGAGATGCGCCGACCCCGACCGACGGGGGCATCGGGACGGGTCAACACGGCGACCACCTCGTGGTCGGACGCCAGCATCGCCCGCAAGGACGCCACGGCAACCTCCGGGGTGCCGGCGAAGAGGAGTCTCACGTCAGCGCCACCGACTGCTGATGGTGTGGGGACTCGCACGGATCTCCGGCGCGTCCGTCCCGAACCATTCGGCCTCGCGGATGGCCTTCATCGCGGCCTTCCGCATCTCCGGATCGAGTCGGTCGATGAACAGGATCCCGTCCAGGTGGTCGGTCTCGTGCTGGATGGCGCGGGCCAGGATGTGGGTCCCTTCGATGGTGACCGGGTCGCCATGCATGTTCCACCCCTTGGCCACCACCCCGTAGGAGCGCGGCGTCTCGATCGCGATCCCGGGCAGCGACAAGCACCCCTCATCGAGCTCCTCGATGTCGTCACTGAGGTCCAGCGACGGATTCACCAGGTGACCGGTCTCACCGTCGACATGCCAGGTGAAGACCCGCAAGCCCACCCCCAGTTGGGGCGCCGCCAGCCCGGCACCGGGCGCATCGAGCATGGTGTCGGTCAGATCCTCGACCAAGCGGCGCAGTTCCTTGTCGAAGGTCGTGACCGGCGCGGCCGGCGTTCGCAGCACCGGATCACCGAACAGCCTGATCTCCTTGACTGCCATCGGACTCCTTCCTGCTGCGCGCCCAGGGTAGCGGGAGGCGCCGCAGGTCAGTCGAGCGCGACGGGGTCGACCCGCAGCCGTACCGGCCGACCCGTGTGCCGGGCCGCCCGGGCCAGCACGAAGCGTCGCACACCATCCCGCAACCCGGCGAAGTCGTCGCTGCTCAGTAGCACCCGCACTTCCTGGGCGGTGAGTTCCCGGGGACCGAGGACGTCGGTGCCGTCCGGCAGTGACGGCAGCAGGTCGGCGATGTCGGCGACCGCACCGTCGACCTGGACGACCTGCCGCGCCGGCGGGAGCCCCGCCTCGGCGCGGCGCTGGAGTTCCGCACGCGCACTCGTCGTCGGATCCCAGCGGATCAGGGACTGGACCGCCGGATCGTCCGGCTCGGCACAGATCGCCAGCGGCGCCTGTGGTCGCAGGAGGGATGCGGCCGCGAACCACCGGCGCAGCGCGTCCTCGCGAGATCGCAGGCCGACCCGCCACAACTCCTCCTGGGCGTCCAGGAGCGCGCCGGCGGTGTAGCCGCCCGCCGCCAGCGGTTCGACCCCCGGGGTCGCCACGACGACCGCCGGGTGATCCGTCACGCGGTCGATCGGGTGGTCCCCGGTGCTGGCGACCACCGGGGTCCCCGGGAACAACCGGCCCAGTTCCTCCGCGGTCCTGCCGGCGCCAGTGCGCACGGCTCGCAATCGGTCGTGGCCGCAGTGGGGGCACCGGAACGGATCCTGCGTTGAACACCGGCGACATTGCACCGTTCCATCGGGCGCCACCGACAGCGGTCCCCCGCAGCGCACACAGTCGGCCAGTTCGCGGCAGTTCTGGCAGGCCGTCAGGGGCACGTATCCGCGGCGGGCGACCTGCACCAGCACCGGACCCGCCGCCAAGCCGGTGCGCAGGGCCGCCACAGCCGACTGGGGCAGACGCCGGGCCTGGTCGAACGGGGAACGCACCCGATCGGCGGTGGAGAACGCGGCCGGCCGGGCCGCACGCGTCGTGGCGGCCGCGCTGATCTCGCCGATCCACCCCCGATCGACCCACCGTTGGACCTCGGCGGTACGCGCGAACCCGGCCAGCAGCAGCGCACACTCCTGGAGGTGGCTGCGGACAGCGAGCACCTCCCGGGCATGGGGGTACGGGGCGCGCTGCTCGGCCAGGGAGTCGTCGCCGTCGTCCCACATGACGAACAGACCGGGATCCACCAGCGGCGCGAACGCAGCCGCCCTCGTTCCGACGACCACTCGGGCCGCTCCGGACAGCACGCGCAAGAAGGAGGCGTACCGATCGTGAGGACCCGAGTCGGCGGTGAGCACCACGGTGGCGTCGACCAGGGTGCGCACCGAGGTCGTCACCCGCTCGACGTCCCGGCCGTCGGGAACGACGATGAGCACGCTGCGACCCGCGGCGACCACGCGGGCGCTCAGCGCCGCCAGTTCGTGCGGCCAGGAAGGTCCGGCGGGTGCCGACCAGGTCGCCCGCACGGGTTGGCCTGCCGCAGCTGCCGTCCCGAACGGCTCGGCGGCGAGCCCGGTTGCCGATACCGCCCTCCCCGGAGCCGGGCGTTCGAGCGGCTGCCAGCCACGTTCGGCCCCCGCCACCCGCGGCGGGATCGCGAGCCGCACCACATCGCTCACCGACCCGGCGTAGTGACGGGCCACGTGTTCACACAGCGACAGGACCGCGTCGGTGAGCACCGGCACCGGCGACACGAGCGACTCGATCGGCATCAGGGATCCGCCGAAGTCGGATCCGGGACCGGTCACGTACCCCTCGGTCAGCTGCCCGGACAACCGCACGCGCACCCGCACACCGGGGACCACCGCCGCCGCCAGCCGCGGCGGCACGGCGTAGGTGAAGGTGCGGGCAAGGTGCGGCACCCGGGCGTCGACCAAGACGTCCACCGACTCGACCGACTCCCCCTCCGGGAAGCGGCGCGGGACCCGGGGACGCAGACTCCCCCGCGGCCCGATCAGGGGCAGTTGGTCCGACAGTGGGTCAGCCCTTGACCGCGGCAGCGAGCGCAGCAGCCCGGTCGGCGCGTTCCCACGTGAAGTCGGGAAGCTCACGACCGAAGTGCCCGTAGGCGGCGGTCTGCCGGAAGATCGGCCGCTTCAGGTCGAGGTTGGCGATGATCGCCGCGGGGCGCAGGTCGAAGGTGTCCATGACCGCCGCCGCGATCTGATCGGTGGGGACCGTTCCGGTGCCGAACGTTTCGACGAACAGGCCGACCGGATGAGCCTTGCCGATCGCGTAGGCCACCTGGACCTCGCACCGATCGGCCAGACCCGCGGCCACCACGTTCTTCGCCACCCAACGCATGGCATAGGCCGCAGAACGGTCCACCTTGGACGGGTCCTTGCCGGAGAACGCACCGCCGCCGTGACGCGCCATGCCGCCGTAGGTGTCGACGATGATCTTGCGGCCGGTCAGCCCGGCGTCGCCCATGGGGCCGCCGATCTCGAACTTGCCGGTGGGGTTCACCAGAAAGCGCACGTTGTCGGCGTCGAAACCGAACTCGTCGAGCACGACCTCGAGGACGTGTTTGCGCAGGTCGGGCGCCAGCATCCCGTCCAGCGAGATGTCCTTGGCGTGCTGCGAGCTGATCACCACGGTGTCGACCCCGACCGGACGATCGTCGGCATCGTACTCGACGGTCACCTGGGTCTTGCCGTCGGGACGCAGGTACGGCAACACCCCGTCGTGTCGGACCTTGGCCAGGGTGGACGACAAGGCGTGGGCCAGCGAGATGGGCAGCGGCATGAGCGATGGCGTGTCCTTGCACGCATACCCGAACATGAGGCCCTGATCGCCGGCACCCTGCAGATCCAACGGGTCACCGCTGTTGTCGACCCGCTCCTCGTAGGCGTCGTCGACCCCCTGGGCGATGTCGGGGGACTGCTTTCCGATGGAGACCGAGACCCCACAGGACTCTCCGTCGAAGCCCTTCACCGACGAGTCGTAGCCGATGTCGAGCACCACCTCGCGGACAATGTCGATCACATCGGCATAGCCGTTGGTGGTGACTTCACCGGCGACGTGGACCTGACCGGTGGTGAGCAGGCTCTCGACCGCCACCCGGCTCTGTGGGTCCTGGGACAGCAGCGAGTCGAGGATCGCGTCACTGATCTGGTCGGCCATCTTGTCCGGATGACCCTCGGTCACCGACTCCGACGTGAACAGTCGCTTGGTCATGTCCCCTCACCTTCGTTGCTGGTCGTCACCTGTGCGCCACTCCGCTGGCGGCACCCTACGCGCCCGGCGGTCGCCCCAGGGTACCCACCCCGGGCGACCGTCCCGCACCGATTCCCCAGCCGCCGTCCGTCACGGCAGCCTGGGCACCACGGCATCCCACACGGCGTCGGCGACGACGTCCTTGGTCGCACGTTCGACGCGGGTCTCGGTGCCGTCGGCGCCCAGCACCACGACCTCATTGGCTTCCGAGGCGAACACGGCGCCGCCGGACACATCGTTCACCACCAACAGGTCACAGCCCTTGGCGGCCAACTTGGCGCGCGCGTGGGTCAGAACGTCGGCGTCGGCATCGCCGGTCTCGGCCGCGAATCCCACGATCACCTGGTCGGCGGGACGCGCGTCGGTCAACGCCCGCAACACGTCCTGGGTCCGCTCCAGTCGGATCGAGTCCGGTTCGGCGGCCGAGTCCTTCTTCAGCTTGGTGTCACTGCGGGTCACCGGGCGGAAGTCGGCGACTGCCGCACACATGATCACGACGTCCGCTTTCGCGGCTCGGTCGATCACGGCCCGGGCCAACTCAGCTGCGGTCTCGACCGGGACGACCGTGACCCCGGTGGGCACCGGGAGAGCCACATTGGCCGCCACGACGGTGACCTCGGCCCCGCGGCGGGCAGCTGCCGCAGCAAGGGCATATCCCTGCCGCCCGCTGGACCGGTTGCCCAGGAACCGGACCGGATCGATCGGTTCGCGGGTCCCGCCCGCCGTGATCAGTACGCGTCGCCCGACCAGATCGCCGGAAGCCGGCTGCAGCAGTGCCAGGCACGTCTGATGGATGTCGGCCGGCTCCGGGAGCCGCCCAGGCCCGGAATCGGGTCCCGTCAGCCGCCCGTCGGCAGGGTCGATGACGGTGATGCCCCGTTCGCGCAGCAGTGCGACATTGGCCTGCGTGGCGGGGTGCTGCCACATCTCGGTGTGCATGGCCGGAGCGAGCACCACGGGACAGCGCGCCATCAGCAGCGTCGTGGTCAACAGGTCGTCGGCGCGCCCGGCGGCCGCCCGGGCCAACAGGTCGGCGGTGGCCGGGGCCACCACGATCAGATCGGCGGTCTGCCCCAGCCGCACGTGTGTCACGGCGGGCACGTCGTCCCAGACCTCAGTGACCACCGGATGTCCGGTCAGGGCCTCCCAAGTGGGCGCCCCGACAAAGCGCAAGGCGGCGGCGGTCGGGATCACGGTGACATCGGATCCGGCTTCGGTGAACAGCCGCACCAGCGACGCGGCCTTGTAGGCCGCGATCCCGCCGGCCACACCCACGATGACGCGAGCGGCCCCCGCAGCACCGGCCACGGGGACTACTCGGACTCGATGGGGGCGTCGTCGAGCAGTTCGGTGGTGTCGACGGCGACAAGCTCGGGTTCGGGGGCGATGAGTTCGTCGACCGGGGCATCCGCCGGGTCGTCGGTCGATGCCACCAGCATCCCCGCGTGGATTTCGCGCAGGGCGATGCTCATGGGCTTCTCCTGCGGATGCGTCTCGACCAGGGGCCCGACGTACTCGAGCATGTAATCACCGGTCTGGGAGTAGTAGCCGGTGATCTGCCGGGCCCGACGGGCAGCGTAGATGACCAGTGAGTACTTGGACTCGGTGGTCGCCAGGAGTTCGTCGATGGAGGGGTGGGTGACGCCCTCGGGTCGCGTGCTCATCGTGGGGCCTCTCGTGGATCGCGGTTACGCGGTTTCGCGGGCCGGCAGTCCGCGGGCTGGTACGGATCAGGTCCGAGACCTACCGGCCGGTGGGAGAACCGTCACTCGGCTCAACGCCCACCAACTGTAGCAACACATCGGCGGTCGCTGATACTTCCGCGTTCGTCACCACATGGTCGAACTCGTCCTGGGCCGCGAGTTCGTGCTCGGCCCGATCCAGTCGCTGGGCCACGACCTCGGCGCTCTCGGTCCCCCGCTGCGACAGCCGGCGCCGCAGTTCGTCGAGGCTCGGCGGGGCGAGGAAGACGAACAACGCATCGGGGTGGCTGCGGCGCACCTGCCGGGCGCCCTCCAGGTCGATCTCGAGCACCACAACGTCACCGGCGTTGAGGCGGGCGGCCACCGGGGCCACCGCAGTGCCGTACAGGTTGCCCGCGTACTCGGCCCACTCCATGAAGCCCCCCTGCGCGACAGTCCGCTCGAACTCCGCGCGAGTGACAAAGTGGTAGGCCACGCCGTCGACCTCACCCGGACGGGGCGACCTGGTCGTGGTCGAGATCGACAACCAGATGTCGGGACGCCGAGCCAACAGTTCGGCCACGACGGTTCCCTTACCCACCCCCGACGGCCCGCACACCACCAGCAGGCGTCCCCACGCCGTCACCAGAACACCCGCCGCAGGTCGTCGCGCTGCCGCTGCCCCAAGGCTCGCAACCGGCGGGAGCCGTTGATGCCCAACGCCACGAGTTCACGGTCGGCGGTCACGGGACCGACCCCCGGGAGGCTCAGCAGCAGGTCGCCGATGGTCATCCGCGCACAGGCCCGGCCGTCATCGGTGTCGGTGAAGGCCAGTTCGATCACCTGCGAGCACGACAGATACCCCGCGGCCACCCGCTGCTTGACGGCGGCCCGGGTCCGGCGCGCCTGGACTGCCTGTCGCGCTGCGCGAGACCGCTCGTCCGCGGTGAGTCGCGGCGGGGTGGGAACCGTCACCCGCGAACGGTAGCAAGGCGATCAGCGGGGCACGCCGCGCATCTCGGCCACGATGACACGTGCTGCTTCGGCCGGGTCCGCGGCTCCGGTGATGGGGCGCCCCACGACCAGGATGTCGGAACCTGCCGCCACCGCAGCCGCCGGCGTGGCGATGCGACTCTGATCGGCGGCAGCCGCACCCGTCGGGCGGATCCCGGGAGTGATCAACCGCACCTCGTCGGGCACGGCAGCGCGCAGGACCGCCACCTCGAGCGCTGACGACACCAGCGCCCGCGCGCCGGCTGCCACGGCCACGTCTGCCCAGCGGGGGACCAGTTCCGCTGCGGGCGGGAGCCCCAGCGCCATCAGTTCGTCGGGGCTGAGCGACGTCAACACGGTGACCGCGGCGATGTGCGTGTCGGGTAGCGCGTCGGCGGCGGCGGCGATCATCGCCGGGCCGCCCGCTGCGTGGACGGTGAGGAAGTCCGGGGCGAGGTCGGCCACTGCCCGGGCGCCACCTGCCACCGTCGCGGGGATGTCATGGAGTTTGAGATCGAGGAACAGGCCGCAGTCTCCGGCTGCGTCCCGGATCGCGGCCACCCCCGCCACCCCGTGGCGCAGGTAGAACTCCAGTCCCACCTTGACCATGTCGGCCGCGGCGCCCACGGCGCCGGCCCACGCTCGGGCCTGGGTCAGGTCGGTCGTGTCCAGCGCCACGGCCAGCTGGCACGGTGGTCGGCTCATGAGGAGGTCCTTTCGTGTGCCTGTCCCCTGACGTCATCGATGGTGCGCCCGGCCAGCAGCTCCTCGAGCTCGGCGGCGATGCGCTGGCCGGCGCGCGGGTCGTTCAGCAAGGCGGTGCCCAGCGCCACAGCGCTCGCCCCGGCCAGGAGGAACTCGAAGGCGTCGGTCCCGGTCATGATGCCGCCCGATCCGATGATGGGCAGTTCCGGCAGTGCGGCGTGGACCGCCCACACCGCGCGAAGCGCGATCGGCCGGATGGCCGGCCCGCTCAGTCCGCCGGGCATCGTGCCCAATCCCGGCCCCGGGGGGTCGGAGTGGATCGAGACCGCCGGGATGGCGTTGATGAGACTGACCCCGTCGGCTCCTGCGCCGGCGCAGGAGCGGGCGCGGGCCACGACGTCCTCGATGCCCAGTTTGGCGAAGACCGGGACCCCGGCGGCGCTGTTGCGCCGCACCTGGTGGACCACCGCAGCAGGGTCCACCGTGCCCAACGACGGATGCGAAAGATTGACCTCGACCCCGACGATGCCGTCGGTCTGACGCAGCCGCTGGGCGATCCTGGCGTAGTCGCCGAGATCGTCGGCCCAGACGGACACGATCACGGTGGCACCCGCGGCGCGCAGTCGCGGAAGTTCGTCGGCGAGGAACCGCTCGAGCCCAGGGCCGGGCAGCCCCAGGGCGTTGACGAGCCCACCCACCGACTCGACCAGGCGGGGCAGCGGGGCGCCGGCCCTGGGTTCGGCGGTGATGCTGCGGCACACGACCGCGCCGAACGCGGACAGATCGCTGTACGGCTCCAGCTCGGGACCGGCTCCGGCACAGCCGGATGCCGCCAGCACCGGCGAGGTCAGGGGCACTCCCGCGAGCGTGATCATGCCGGGTTCCCGGTGGTGGCGGCGCCGTGGCAATCGGCGGGGATGCTCCCCCAGTCGGCCCAGCGGACCAGATCGGCGTTGAACACCGGGCCGTCCTGACAGGCCCGGACCATCCGGGTGACGCCGTCGCGGCCCGCCACCGGAACCACGCAGGCGGTGCAGGTTCCTGCGGCACACACCAAGGGGGTGGCGACCAGGGACTGGTGCGGCAACCCCGGTCGGGTCGCGTTCACCGCCGCCGCGATCCGCCGTTCGAGGGCCGGCGTTCCCGCCGAGTACACCACCGCAACGTCCCCGGACAAGTGGGCCGCGATCGCACCGGCCCCGCCCTGTTCGGCGACCGTCGCCGACGCCGACACCCGTCTGGCCTCGAGAAGCCCGAACGGTTCGGTCTCACCGACGAACAGGAACTGCGAGCGACAGCCTCGCGCGCCGACCGCCGCCGCCAACCAGATCAGCGGCGCCGCACCGACTCCGGTGGCCACCAGCAGAACACCCACCGGTTCGCGCGGCAGCGAGAACGGGCGACCCAACGGGCCGATGGCATCCACGCCGCGCCCCACGTCGGTGGCGGCCAGGCGGGCGCCACCGGGCTCACGTTCGTCGACGATGAGTTCGAGTGCGCCGCCGTCCCGACCCGACGCGGAACTGGTGGCGATCCACGCCTGTCGGCGCAGCAGCATCGCGGAATCAGAACCGGCCACCGACAGGGACACGTAGTGCCCTGGCCGGCAGCGTTCGGCGACCCGCGGCGCCGAGACCGTCAGGACGGTGTACGGCCCGCTGCGCCGCCGCGCGAGCACAGCCGCCGACCACTGCGCCGGTGCTGCCATCAAGGGGCCTCGGCCCGCAACCGGGTCAGGTCGGCCGCGTGCTCCTGCAACGATCGGACGCCCACCTGGGCGTCCCGCGTGGCTTCGATGCCCTGGACGGCGGCGGCCAGCCCGGCCGTGGTGGTGATACACGGCACCGAGTGGGTGACTGCTGCCGTGCGGATCTCATAGCCGTCCAGTCGGGTGCCGACGCCGAAGGGCGTGTTGACGATCAGGTCGATGTCACCGGCGTTGATGGCCTGGATGGTGGTCGGTTCGCCGTCCGGTCCCCGACCTTCCCGGTGTTTGCGCACCGACGCCACCTTCAGGCCGTTGCGGCGCAGGATCTCGGCCGTCCCCTCGGTCGCCACGATCTCGAACCCGAGGTCGGCGAGCCGCTTGACGGGGAAGATCATCGACCGTTTGTCGCGGTTGGCCACGCTGACCAGCACCCGGCCCGACGTGGGCAGCCCGCCGGAGTACGCGCCGGATTGGGACTTGGCGAACGCGGTACCGAACGACGCGTCGATGCCCATGACCTCGCCGGTGGAACGCATCTCGGGACCCAGCACGGTGTCGACGCCGTGGAACCGACCGAAGGGCAGCACGGCCTCCTTCACGGCGATGGGGCCGCCGATGGGCAGGGTGCCGCCGTCACCGGTGGCGGGCAGCGTCCCGTCGGCTCGCAGTTCGGCGATGGTCTCGCCCATCATGACGCGTGCGGCAGCCTTGGCCAACGGGGTGGCGGTGGCCTTGGACACGAAGGGCACGGTGCGCGACGCCCGGGGGTTCGCTTCCAGCACGTACAACACGTCGCCGGACAGCGCGTACTGAACGTTGAGCAGTCCGCGCACCCCGACTCCGGCAGCGATCGCCCGGGTCGACGTCCGGATCCGTTCGATCTCCGCGTGTCCCAACGTGATCGGCGGCAGCGCACACGCGGAGTCGCCGGAATGGATGCCGGCCTCTTCGATGTGTTCCATGACGCCGCCGAGGAACAGGTCGGTGCCGTCGAACAGGGCGTCCACGTCGATCTCGATGGCGTCGTCGAGGAACCGGTCGATCAGCACCGGGTGGGCGGGGTTGATCTGTGTGGCGCGGTCCAGGAAGCCGGCCAACATCTCGTCGTCGTAAACGATCTCCATGCCCCGACCACCGAGGACGTAGGAGGGCCGCACCAGCACCGGGTAGCCGATCTCGTGGGCGATGGCGCGGGCCTCGTCGAACGAGAAGGCGGTGCCGTGTTTGGGGGCGGGCAGCCCGGCCTGCGCCAGCACCCGGCCGAACGAGCCGCGGTCCTCGGCCAGGTGGATTGACTCCGGGGGGGTGCCGACGACCGGCAGCCCCAGGTCCTTCAGCGACTGGGCCAGGCCCAGCGGCGTCTGGCCGCCGAGTTGCACGATGACCCCGACCACCTCGCCGGTGGCGGACTCCGCCGCGTACACCTCGAGGACGTCCTCCAACGTGAGCGGCTCGAAGTAGAGCCGGTCGGAGGTGTCGTAGTCCGTCGACACCGTCTCGGGGTTGCAGTTGACCATGACGGTCTCGTACCCCTGCTCCCGCAAAGTCAGCGACGCGTGGACACAGGAGTAGTCGAACTCGATGCCCTGGCCGATCCGGTTCGGGCCACTGCCCAAGATGAGGACCTTGGGGCGCTGCCCGGGCTCGACCTCGGTCTCCTGGTCGTACGTGGAGTAGTGGTACGGGGTGCGCGCGGCGAACTCCGCCGCGCAGGTGTCGACGGTCTTATAGACGGGACGGATCCCCAGGGCCTGCCGCACGCCACGCACCACGGCTTCGTCCAGGTCGAGGATGTCACCCAGTTGCCGGTCGGAGAATCCGTGCCGCTTGGCGGTGCGGACCAGATCGGGCCGCAGCACCGCCGCGTCGCGCAACTCGTCGGCGATGCCGTTGAGGATCATGATCTGGTCGAGGAACCAGGGGTCGATGCCGGTGGCCCGGTGGGCCTGTTCCACCGTCGCACCGCCCCACAGGGCCTGCTGCACCAGGCGCAACCGCCCGTCGCGCGGAACGGACGCCTGCTCGAGCAGTTCCGCCGGATCCTGCGGCGGGCGGCCCTGCCAGGAGAACTGCGACTGCGGGTGCTCCAACGACCGCAGGGCCTTCTGCAGGGCCTCGGTGAAGTTGCGGCCGATGGCCATGGCCTCGCCCACGCTCTTCATCGTGGTGGTCAACGTGTCGTCGGCGTTCGGGAACTTCTCGAACGCGAACCGCGGCACCTTGACCACGACGTAGTCCAGCGCCGGCTCGAACGATGCCGGGGTCTCGGCGGTGATGTCGTTGGGAATCTCGTCGAGGCTGTAGCCGACGGCCAATCGGGCCGCGATCTTGGCGATCGGGAACCCGGTCGCCTTGCTCGCCAACGCGCTGGAGCGCGACACCCG
>CAZVYU010000030.1:0-24551 GCA_964631645.1 uncultured Actinomycetes bacterium | reverse complement strand
GTCGGAGTCCGGAAGCCACGAACCAATAGACCGTTGTGGTGACGTTCCCCCAGTCCGGGGTGTCCGCCCAGGGGACCGCAAACCTCGCGCTCCGGCGGATTCCTCGGGCGTGGGGGACCCTCTAAGCCCGAGGCGTGAGCCGGTTCCCGAGTTTTGCGGTCCCCTGGGGGTCAGCGGTGGCGGCGGGAGGCCGCGATGCCGCCGGCCACTCCGGCGGCGGTGGCGACGGCCAGGGTCGCGGCGGCGGGGATGCCGACCCGGGTGATGACCCGCTTGCGGCGGAAGTCGTAGATCGGCCAACCGTTGTCGCGGGCCTGGTCGCGCAGTTCGGAGTCCGGATTGACCGCCACCGGATGGCCCACGGTGGTCAGGAGCGGCAGGTCGTTGTTCGAGTCGGAGTAGGCGAAACACTTCGCCAGGTCCAAGCCGTCACGGGCGGCCAGGGCCCGTACTGCCTCGGCCTTCGCCACCCCATGCAGCGGGTGGCCGACCAGGACACCCGTGTACCGGCCATCGACGATCTCCGACACTGTGCCCAGCGCACCCGTGAAACCGAGCCGCTGCGCGATCACCCGGGCCAGTTCGACCGGGGAGGCGGACACCAGCCAGACCGGTTCGCCGGCGTCCAGGTGCTGCTGCGCCAAGTCCAGCGTGCCCGGCCAGAGTTTGTCCTGCATGAGCTCGTCGAAGACATCCTCGGCCAGGGCCTCGACCTCGCTGGTCTCCTGACCAGCGACGAAACTCAGACCCGCCTCGACCGCCTCGGCCATGTCGTCGAGGTCCTCGCCGCCGATCATGGTGAACCGCAGTTGCGCCACCGCGAACCCCGCGATGTCGCGCACGGTCAGCAGCTTGCGCTGGGCCGCCACCCGGGCCAGGTGGAACATGCTGGAACCGCGAATGAGGGTGTTGTCGATGTCGAAGAACGCGCCGACCGAGGGGTTGCTGCCCGCTACCGGATCGGGGCGGGGATCGGCGGCCTCGGCCGCGGCTGCGCCGGCCTGCCGGTAGGCGGACCGAAGTCGGCGGGTACGACCGGACATAACCTGCAGGCTACTATCCGTGCCCGTGTGCCACACTCGGCTCGTGGTGACGAATCTGGCCGATATCGTGCGCGAGTCGGCGGCCCGCCGACCGGCTCACATCGCTGTGGTCGACGGCGACAACACCATCACCTACGCCGGTCTCGATGATCAGATCACCGCTATGGCGAGCGGTCTGTTGAGCCACGGCGTGAAGCCCGGTGACCGGGTCGCGCTGCTCCTCGGCAACCGGATCACCTTCGTCGTCGCCCTGTACGGCGTGATGCGGGCAGGTGCCGTCGCGGTTCCGCTCAACACCTCGTCCACCCCCCACGAGATCGAGTATGCGGTGTCCTTGACCGGCGCCAAAGCCGTGATCTGCGATGGCAGCACCAACGACTCAGTGCGCAGTGCCGACCTCGGACCGTGTGTGGGGATCATGGCCGGCGCCACCCAGTGGGATGCCCTGTTGAGCCGCCCCGATCCCTCGCTGCTGCCGACCGAGACCGACCCGGAAACCGTCGCGGTCCTGCTGTTCACGTCCGGCAGCACCGGCAAGCCGAAGGCCGCGATGCTCACCCACCGGGCGCTGCTGGCCAACCTCGACGCTCTGCTGGCACTTGACGCGCCGGCGGCCATCACCGACACCGACCGCGCGCTCGCCGTGCTGCCCCTGTTCCACGTCTACTCACTCAACGCCGTCCTGTCGCTCACCCTGGCCGCCGGCGGCACCGTCGTACTGTCCGACCGCTTCTCCGCGCACGGGACCCTCGAACTCATCGAACGGCACCATGTGACCGTCGTCGCCGGCGCCCCGCCGATGTACGTCGCCTGGAGCGCCGACCCGCAGCTACGCAGGGCGGTGGCATCGGTGCGGCTGTTGACCAGCGGCGCCGCCCCGCTCCCGCCGGCGCTGTTCGATCAGGTGCGCACGGTCACCGGACAACCGGTGTGGGAGGGCTACGGCCTGACCGAATGTTCCCCCGTTGTCTCCACCAGCCTCGTCCCCGGGGTCCCCAAAGCCGGATCGGTCGGGATGGCGCTGCCCAACCTCGAGGTCCGCATCGGTTCCGGCCCGGACGCCCCGGCCGACGGCGAAGAGGACGACGAGACCGGCGAGATCTGGGTGCGCGGTCCGTCGGTGTTCTCGGGCTACTGGCCCGACGGTGCCGGCGGCCCGGACGAGTCGGGCTGGTTCCCCACCGGCGACATGGGCTACTTCGATCACGAGGGCTACCTGCATCTGGTGGACCGTCGCTCCGACCTGATCCTGGTCAGCGGGTTCAACGTCTACCCGCGCGAGGTCGAAGACGTGATCACCCTGCACGAGGGCGTGGGCGAGGTGGCCGTCACCGGCGTCGATCACCCCTACTCCGGGGAAGCGGTCAAGGCCTCCGTCGTGCTGGTCCCCGGCGCGGTGGTGACGCCGGACGACATCGTCACCTGGTGCGAGCAGCGACTGGCTCGCTACAAGTGCCCGACCATCGTGGAGGTCGTCGACACCCTGCCGCACGCGGTGACCGGCAAACTGGCCCGCGCGAAGTTGAGGGACGGGTGAACGCTCGCGTCGTCATCTACACCAAGCCGGGCTGTCACCTGTGTGACGTGGCCCGTGAGGTGGTCGACATCGTGTGCGCCGAGACGGACTGCGATTACGCCGAGATCGACATCTGGGACGATCCTTCCGACGCTGATCGTTATGCCGACCGGATCCCCGTGATCGTCGTCGACGGTGTCGAGATCGCCCACTTCAGGATCGATCCCGGTCGGCTCCGGGCGGCGCTGAGTGCCTGACCTGAGCCTCGCCGACTTCCTCGCCGCCGACGAGGTGGTCGTGCGCTCGGCACGGCGCACGCCGATGCTGCCGGCCCACTGGCTGGAAGATGCGGTCGGTGGTCCGATCCTGATGAAGGCCGAGAACCTGCAGCGATCCGGATCGTTCAAGATCCGCGGCGCGGCGGTCCGCCTGGCCCGGCTGAGCGCGGCGGAGCGCGCCGACGGGGTCGTTGCGGCCAGTGCCGGCAATCACGCCCAGGGCGTGGCGCTGGCGGCGGCGGACCTGGGGATCCCGGCCACGGTGTTCATGCCGCGCACCGCGTCGTTGCCCAAGATCGCGGCCACCCGGACCTACGGCGCCGAGGTCCAGCTCGTCGGCGAAACGCTGGCGGACGCTTTCGCGGCTGCCGCGGAGTTCGTCCAGACGACCGGTTCGACCATGATCCATCCGTTCGACCACCGTGACATCGTGCTGGGACAGGGGTCGGTCGGGCTGGAGATCGCCGCTGACGTCCCGGAGGCCGCGACGGTCGTCGTCCCCGCCGGCGGAGGCGGATTACTGGCCGGCGTGGCGGCAGCGCTTCATGCGGCGGGAAGTGCGGCCGCGGTCGTCGGGGTGCAGGCGGCGGGATGTGCGCCGTTGGGTCCGTCGCTGGCGGCGGGTCACCCGGTCCCGTGGGGTCGCACACCCGCCACCATGGCCGACGGAATCGCCGTCGCGGAACCAGGCCATCTTCCGGTGGCCCTGGCCACCTCGTTGGTGGACCGAGTGGTCCAGGTCAGCGAGGAAGAGATCTCCGAGGGGGTCCTGCAGACCCTCGAACGAGCCAAGCTCCTGGCCGAGCCCGCCGGTGTCGTGGGTATCAGCGCCGTCATCGCCGACCCGGAGGCGTTCCCACCGCCCGTCGTGGTGGTGGTGTCGGGCGGCAACATCGACCCCTTGCTGCTCAACCGGATCCTGAGTCACGGCCTTGCCGTCGCCGGCCGGTACGTCGCCCTCACGGTGCGGATTCCCGACCAACCCGGCCAACTCGCCGCCCTCCTCGACACGGTCGCCCACACCGAGGTCAACGTGCTGGACATCAACCACGTGCGCAGCGACCCGCGGTTGGCCGTCGGCGAGGTCGAGATCATGATCCGTTGTGAGACTCGTGGGCCCGACCACCGAGCGGCGGCGGTCGCCCACGTCAAGGCCGCCGGATACCCGGTCAGTACGAGCTGAGATCAGCGCTCGGCACAGCGGGTGCGCTTGTTCACCATGGTGCAGGTGGCGAAGGTCTTGCCGCGGACCGTCCGCTGCGACAACGTCCAGTGGTGGGCGCGGCGACCGGGTGTTGCCACGACGTAGCCGTACCGGGCCTGGGTCCACAGGTACTTCGCGGTCGGATATGGGGTCACCGAGGGGCTGAGCGCGACGCCGTCTCCGCCGCGCAGTGGACCGTAGGTGGGTTTCCCGTAGCCGCTGCGGTAGTCCGGGATCGAGCTGCCGTTTCCGACGATCACCTGACTGGGTTGGCCAGGTATCTGCACCACCTGGGCCACGTGGATGTGTGAGGCGATCAGGGCGTCGTAGTGATCGATCAGTCCCTGGGCCGCCGCGGTCTGGTCCACCGACGTCCACTGGTTCCACCACGGTTCGCCGAAGTTCCCCAGCGTGCTGTCGACGCCAAACATGGGTCGGTGGCTCAGCAGCCACGACTCGCGCCCTTTGGTCGGACGACTCAGTCGAGCCGCGTCCCGGTACCGTGGCCGCTGCTTGGCCACCCACGGCGACAACTCGAAGTTCTTGCCTCCGGCGGTGTCGACCACGACGGCACGCAACGTGCGGTCTCTTGAGATGGGCAGATCGAACGACCACGTCGGCTCGATGGTCTTGGGCACCTTCCCCGTGGTCGCATCCGGCGCGCAGGAGGCGGCGCCCAACGGCGACGAATCGAAGAACAGCGCGTAGCCGTTCCCGCCGCGGGGGCAGTCCTCGTGGTTGCCGCGGGCGATCAGCAACGGCGTGGTGCGCAGGATCGGGGCCATGGGCAGGAACACGTCGGCGAACCACCCGTAGTCCGTGTCGTTGAAGTCCATCCCGGGAACCGGCGGCGGACTCCCCCCACATTTGTCGATGACGGTGCTGTCGGTCGGGGTGTTCTCGCACGGGTCTTCGCGGTAGTAGAAGTCGCCGGTGAACAGCAGCGCATCCGCCTTCTCCCGCGCCACGGCCCGGCTGTTGCGGGCCAAGGGCCACCGGGCGGGGTCGGCGCAGTCTTGATGCAGGTCCTCATCGACCCGACAGCCGGTGTCGCCCAGGATCACCAGCTTGTCGAACCGGCGGGGCAGGGACGCAGGAACAGTGATCCCGGAGACCGACGCGGACGACAGGTTCGGCGGCAGGTTGGCCTGGCACGCCCGCATGCTCGCAAAAGCCGACCCTGTGGTGGCGCCCGGGACCCGCATGGTCATCGTCAGGTGCCGCACCCGGCCGTTGCGTACTACGCGCACCTTCGGACATGCCACTCCGTTCGGGACCACCGCCCGGGTCTGGAGACGATCAACCGCGGCTGAGCGGGGGACGATCAGGGTGTACGCGGCAACAACCGCATGGTCGGAGCGGACTGTGGGGAGCGTGGCGGCACCAGCCGCCGGGACGCCGATGACGCTCGCGCCCAGTCCCGCGGCCGCAGCCAGTAGGGGGGCGGCAGTACGTACTCGGTGCGATGAGGGCATGGCCGACGGTAGCCCGCCCGGTGCCGTGACTCGCGCCGACAACGCCAGGGGACTGCAAACCTCGGCCACCGGCGCACACCTCGGTCACCGGGGCCGCTCTACGCCCGCGGTGCGCGCCGGAGCGCGAGGTTTGCGGTCCCCGGGGGCGCGCCACGGTGGGGTCAGCGTGACGCAGCTTTGCGGTAGCGGCTGACCCCGAGCGGGATGAAGACCGCCAACAGCCCGAAGCACCAGATCAGCGACATCAGGATCGGGTTCTGCATCGGGAAGGAATCACCGGGGTTGTAACCGGGGGGCAGATTTCCGAACAGCTCGCGCAGTGCTTGGACCACACACGAGATCGGGTTCCACTCCGCGATCGGCTGCAACCACGACGGCATGGACTGCACTGGGACGAAGGCGTTGGAGATGAACGTCAGCGGGAACAGCCAGATGAGCCCGGCGGTCTGGGCGACCTCGGGGCTGCGCACGCTCATGCCGATCACAGCGCCGATCCACAGGAACGCGTAGGCGAACAGCGCCAGGAGCGCGAAGCCGGCCACGATCGACGGGAACGGGGCGTGGGTGCGCCAGCCGACCAACAGCCCCGTGAGCACCAACGCGGTCACCGTGATCGTCGAGAAGATGAAGTCCGATACCGTGCGCCCGGCCAGCACCGCGCCCTTGGCCATCGGCAATGATCGGAACCGGTCGATGATCCCGCGCTGCAGGTCCTCGGCCATCGAGATCGTCGTGGTGGCGCACGTGAACGCCACGGTCTGGACGAAGATGCCGGCCATCAGGAACTCGACGTACGAACCGCCGGGAACCTGGATCGCGCCACCGAACACGTACGTGAACAGCAGCACGAACATGACGTTCTGCACGATCCCGAAGGCGATCGAGTCGGGGACCCGGAACAACCGGGTCAGGTTGCGCCGGGTGATCGTCAGCGTGTCACTGATGGCGGCCTGCGCCGCCGACACCTGAGGTGCCGCGGTCAGTGGGGGTGCGGTGGTGGTCATTCGTCCTCCTCGAAGGCGCCCGGCTCCGCATGGGACCCGGTGAGGGTCAGGAACACGTCATCCAGCGTGGGCCGGCGCAGCGCCACATCGGCCAGCGGGATCTGGCGATCGTCGAGTTCGCGCACGGCCCCGATCAGCGATTGTGCTCCGTCGCCGACAGCGACCGTGATCCGCCGGTCGTCGACGTCGATCGCCGGTTCGTCACTACCGATGCCGCGCAAGACGTCGGCAGCGACGCTGAGCTGGTCGGGTTGGGTCACGACGATCTCCAACCGTTCGCCGCCGACCTGACCCTTGAGTTCTTCCGCCGTCCCGCGGGCGATCACCTTGCCGCGGTCGATGACGGCGATCTTGTCGGCCAGCAGATCGGCTTCCTCCAGGTACTGCGTGGTCAGCAACAAGGTGGTGCCCTCGTCCACCAGTTTGCCGATCACGTCCCACAGCGCCAGCCGGCTGCGCGGGTCCAGGCCGGTGGTCGGTTCGTCGAGGAACAACACGGGTGGATGAGCCACCAGCGCCCCGGCCAGGTCGAGCCGACGCCGCATGCCGCCGGAGTACCCCTTCACCGGTCGGTTGGCCGCATCGGTGAGACCGAACTGTTCGAGGAGTTCATCGGCTCGTTCTGCCGATCGCGCCTTGCCCAGGTGGTACAGGCGTCCGATCATCTGCAGGTTCTCGCGTCCGGTCAGGTATTCGTCGACCGCGGCGTACTGGCCCGACAGCCCGATGCTGCGCCGAACCTCGTCGGCTTGGCGGCGTACGTCGAAGCCCGCGACCGTGGCACTGCCCTGATCGAGCGTCAGAAGTGTGGTGAGAACACGAACGGCGGTCGTCTTGCCTGCGCCGTTGGGTCCGAGCAGGCCCAGGACGGTGCCTTCGGGCACCTCCAGACTCACGCCGTCCAGCGCGCGGACCTCCCCGCTGCGTGAGTCGAAGACCTTGACGAGGTCGTGGGCCTCGATGGCGCCGGCCATGCTGCTCCAAACAGGTTGTCGGTGGGGTGGTTCAGGGGGTGTAGTCGGTGACGGCGGTGATCTCGACGTCCATGGTGTTGCCGTTGGGCAGCGTGTAACTGGCGGTGTCGCCGATCTTCTTGCCGTCGATGGCGGCCCCCAGCGGAGAGGTGGGGGAGTAGACCTCGATGCTGGCGTGAGCCGCTTCCTCGCGTGAGGCGAGCAGGAACGTCTCTTCGATGTCCAGGCTGGGGAACCGGACGGTCACGACCTTGCCGTGGGCGGCTTCATCGGCTGCCGACTCCGGGCTTCCGATCTGGGCCTGATCCAGGATGGCCTGCAGCTGTTTGATGCGGGCTTCGTTGTGTCCCTGCTCGTCCTTGGCCGCGTGGTAGCCGCTGTTCTCCTTGAGGTCGCCTTCTTCGCGAGCCAATTCGATGCGCTTGACGATCTCGGCCCGGCGCGGTCCGCTGCGCTCGTCCAACTCCTCCTGGA
Source organism: uncultured Actinomycetes bacterium (assembly GCA_964631645.1). GTDB lineage: Bacteria > Actinomycetota > Actinomycetes > S36-B12 > CAIWTL01. The sequence continues at coordinate 16,583 of CAZVYU010000030.1, read as the reverse complement.
GCCGGTCGAACGCGTCCTGCGTCAACCATGTGACGTCGCCCATGCTGCTGTTCCCTCGCTGTTTCGGCCACGGTGATCGGACCTGCCGAGGGTACCGGACCGGGCCGACACCGCACCCGGACCAGTCGAGTCAGTCCGCCGCCGGATTGGCGACCCCGGGGGGGAAGTCGGGAGGCGGGGCCCGCAGCGGCTCAGCCCCGGGCGCACACCCCAGCACCGCGACCGACGACGCCCGGAACAGCGTCGGAAGTTCCACCGTCTCGGTGGTCGGGCTCGACCGGAACGTGAAACGGCCGTAACCGATATCCGTAGAGCGGGCGTCCTGCGCACGCACCACACAGGTGACCGGACCCGATTCGGAGCCACGCAACTCCACATCGACGGACACCGACCGCTCGGCCGCCCGCCAGGTCAGGGTGCGACCCTCGATCCCGGCCGAGCGGGTCAGTCCCACCGCGCTGAACACCGCTGCGGCCAGCACCAGGAGCAACACCGCCGCGATCACGAACCGCCGCCCCCAGGTGCCGCCGCCCCGGCCGTAGCGGGCGTCGAGCATCGCTTCGCGGTCGGCGGTCGTCGTGCTCACCGCGCCTCCCGGGGTCCGTGCGAGACTGGATGCCAGCCACCATTGTGCTCGCTTCGGGGAACCGCCGGTGACGGGGGACAATGGGACTGGGACAACGGACAAGAGGTACGCCTTCGGGCGTCCGACCATCGACGACGAAGGTGACCGCCAATGACCACTCTGCTCGCCGCGTTGCCGGCCGAACAGCCGGTCGACCCCAACCGGTACGTCGACCCGGCCGTCGTGGGTCCGGGTTTCGTGGGCTTCCTGCTGTTCCTGGGACTGGGCCTGGCGACCTTCTTCCTGTGGCGCTCCATGAACCGGCAACTCAAGCGCATCGACATCCCGGAAGATCCCGACGACGCCGCGGTGCGCCCGGTGAACGCCCCCTTCAGCAAGGCCGATGTGAAGGCCCACGTCCCGACCTCACCGCCGGACGTCACCCCGCCCGCGAAGGGGCCTGGCGCTGAATCATGAGTCGGAGCAGGCGCGAGGTCCTGCTGTCTGCGACCTGGATCCTGCGGACGGTCGGGGCCATCCTCGTCATCGCCGCGTGTATCGCTGCGGCCGTCTGGCAGTACCACCGCACGGCTGATCAGGTCGAGGTGGCGCAGGCCGCGGCCTCTGTGCCGGAGGATTACGCCGAACTTGTTCCCTCCGACGGCAGCCTCGATCCGGGGCAGTTGGGACGAAACGTCATCGTGACCGGTGAGGTCACCGACGAGCGCACCCTGATCCGGGACCGGCTGTCGCCCGACGGCGAGGTGGGTTTTCTCGTCGTGGACGGAGTCCGCATCTCCGACGGTCGCACCGTGGCCGTACTTCAGGGCTGGGTCCCGGGACCAGACGATGCGCCCGACCTGGTCGGACGGGAGATCACGGTGGCGGGGCGCCTGCAGCCCGACGAGAACTTCTACCCCGATGCCCCCGTGGCGTCCACGGGGCCGTTGGTGACGATCACCTCTGCGGGCCTGGGGCAGCAGTGGGGCGCCGATCCGGGTCAGGGCTACGTGACGGTCACCGCTGCGCCGGCAGCGCCTGACTACACGCTGGTCGCCCCGATCATCGGAACCGACCCCGACGTGCCCTTCCCACTGCAGAACGCGTTCTACAGCCTGCAATGGCTGATCTTCGCCGGTGCCGTGGTCTACGTCTGGGTCCGGTTCCTGCGCGAGGATCTCCGGACGGCCGATTCGGCGCCGCAGCCCGACCGGGTTAGCCTTTAGGCGATGGACCCCGCCCCCGCATCCGCCGCCGTCGACTCGGCCGATGACACCCCTGCGACGCCTCCCAAAGGGTTGAGCGGGGCGCTGACCCGCTTCCGGATCATGGCGTTCACCACCGGTGTCGTCCTGGCCTTCATGACCTGTATCGGCATGCCCTATAAGTTCATCACCCAGGAGACGACCACCTGGTATTCGCTGGGGTGGATGGCCCACGGGTGGCTCTACATCGCCTACGTGGCCGTCACGCTGGATCTGGTGTTCCGGTTGCGGTGGCACCTCGGCCGGGCGCTGCTCATCCTGCTGGCGGGTACCGTCCCGTTCATGAGTTTTGTCGCCGAGTACTACGTCACCAAGCGGGTCCGGCCCATGCTGGCGGCTGCGGCAGTCCAGGCCCCATCAGTCCAGCACTGAGCGTCCTTCCAGCGCACCGGCCACCGTCCGCTCGATCCGATCGGAGCGCGTCGCTTCCCGTTTGGCGGACTTGATCCAGAACAGCAGTTGTTTGCGGCGGCCCGCGGTCAGCGCCTCGAACTGATCCTCGGCTCCCGCGGCCAGCAGCGCTTCGGCCAGATCGTCGGGCACGATCAGATCCTCGATGTCGTCCAGGAAGGTCCAGGACCCGTCGGTCTGGGCGCGCTCGATGACTGCCCGGCCGGCGGGGGTCATCAGGTCGCTGTCCATCAGGTACTCCAGACGAACCTTGTTCGGGCGGGACCAGCCGCTGCCCGGCCTGCGCGGGGTCAGCCGGATGGCCGATCGGTCGTCATCGATCGTGCGCACGGTCGAGTCGATCCAGCCGAAACACAGACACTCCATCACCAGGTCGTCGTAGGGGATCCGCGGCCCCAGGTCATCACGCCGCCAACTCACCATCCAGATCCCGGGGCTGGTGGCATGGTTGCTTGTCAGCCACAGGCGCAGGTCCTCGCGGGACTGCATCGGAACTTCGTCGTATCCCGGCACTCGACCACTATGCGGCACGCAGCCCTGTCGCCGCTCGCGCTGCGGCCTCGCGGGCTAAGGTTCGATTACCGAGGAGGTGGGTGTGGGCTGGCGCGATGCGATCTACGGTCCCTATGCGGGCCGCGTGCGTCGGCGTCTCGATCCCGACCGGATCCCGCGCCATGTCGGCGTCATCCTCGACGGCAACCGGCGGTGGGCGTCGGTGAAGGGATCCAGCAGTGAACAGGGGCACCGTGCCGGTGCGGCCCGCATCGCGGAGTTCCTGGGATGGTGTGAGGACGCCGGGGTCCAGGTCGTCACCCTGTGGCTGCTGTCCACCGACAACCTCCAGCGCGACCAGCGAGAACTGGAACCACTGCTGCGCATCATCGACGAGACGGCCCACGACCTGGCCGATCGGGGTCGGTGGCGGGTCCAACCGGTCGGCGCCCTCGACCTGCTGCCCGACGACTTCGCCGCATCGCTGAAGTCCGTGGTCGAGCAGACCGCCGACATCGACGGACTCACCGTGAACATGGCCGTCGGCTATGGCGGCCGCAGGGAACTGGTCGACGCAGTGCGTTCGTTGCTGCAGGAGCACCACGAGAAGGGCATGAGTCTGGACGACCTGGCCCAGGTCCTGGACGCCGAACACATCGCCGACCACCTGTACACCAAGGGTCAGCCCGACCCCGATCTGGTGATCCGGACCTCCGGTGAGCAACGGCTCAGTGGCTTCCTGCTGTGGCAGAGCGCTCACTCCGAGTTCTACTTCTGTGAAGCACTGTGGCCCGACTTCCGCGAAGTCGATTTTCTGCGGGCGCTGCGCGCGTACTCCGACCGGCAGCGCCGCTTCGGCGGATGAGTCGCCGACACTCACCACCGGCTGCCCGGCAAGCTCGGACCGCATGCTTAACCTGAGCGCGTGTCGACGTCGCTGAGCCCCCGATCGTCGACCGGATCCGACACTGCGCCCGCCCGGACCCGCGGCTACCGGCCGGGACCGGTCGAGGTCATCGTGGGCGGCGCGATCCTGCTGCTGCTCCTGCAGCCACTGCTCGTCAGTCATCTCGATGCCGCGGCGCTCAAGGCCGCGACCACGATCTTCCTGGCCATCGTCATCCAAGCCCTGCCCTTCCTGGTGCTGGGCGTCGTGCTGTCCGCCGCGATCACCGCGTTCGTCCCCGTGACCTTCTGGCAGCGGGCGCTGCCCCGCCGTCCGGCCATGGCCGTGGGTGTGGCCGGGTGCGCCGGCGCGGTCGTCCCGGGATGTGAATGTGGTTCGGTCCCGGTCGCGGGTGCTCTGATGGCACGGGGCGTGGCCCCGGCGGCCGCCCTGGCGTTCCTCCTGTCGTCGCCGGCGATCAATCCCGTCGTGATCGTGTCCACGTTCGTCGCCTTCCCGGGCCAGCCGATGATGGCGGTCGCCCGGTTCGCCGCGTCACTGATGACGGCCGTGATCATGGGGCTGTTGTGGCTGCGGTTCGGGCGGGGGGAATGGCTTCGGATCCCGCGCTCGCGCCACGCCGACGACGCGGCCCGCAGCCAGGTCTTCCTGTCGACCGCGGCGCACGACTTCCTGCACGCCGGTGGTTTCCTGGTGATCGGCGGCATGGCAGCGGCGGTGCTGAACGTGTTCGTGCCGCGCGAGTGGCTGGCCACGGTGGCGGATATGCCCTTCGTGTCGGTGATCGCCTTGGCGCTGCTGGCGGTGCTTTTGTCGATCTGCTCCGAGGCCGACGCGTTCGTCGCTGCCAGCCTCACGGAGTTCTCGCCGACCGCGCTCCTGGCCTTCCTGGTCGTCGGACCGATGGTCGACATGAAACTCATCGCCCTGCAGGCGGGCACCTTCGGTCGTCGGTTCGCGCAGCGGTTCTCGCCGGCCACCTTCGCCTCCGCCGTGGTCGTATCGATAGTCGTAGGCGCAGTGCTGTTGTGAAAGCGGTGCCGCTGTGAAGAAGGACGTCCAAGGCCTCGTGCTGCTGCTGGTCGGGGGCATGGTGCTGCGGCTGGCGCTGGGCGACCAGTTCCTGTTCTACGTGGCCGAGGCCATGCGGCCCTGGCTGCTGCTGTCCGGCGCACTCCTGGTCGTCCTGGGTGGCTACACGCTGTGGCAGGTGTGGCGCGAACATCGCGACGGTCCGGACTCCGAGGCACCCGGCCACGATCATCCGGGCCCGCGGACCGCGTACCTGCTGCTCCTCCCGGTCCTTGCCGTGTATGTGATCGCACCGTCCGCGCTCGGTTCCTACAGTGCCGCGCGGCAGACCAGCACGGCCGCAGTGCCTGCTGCGCCGGCCGACCTGCCCGCCCTGAGCGGACCCGATCCGGTCTCCCTGCCGCTGCGCGACTACGTCGTACGCGCGGTGTGGGACAACGGGCGCACGCTGCAGGGTCACACCGTGTCGATGACCGGCTTCGTCACCCCGAATCCAGCCGGCGGCTGGTGGCTCACCCGCATGGCCATGACCTGCTGTGCCGCCGATGCCCAGGCGTCGCGGATCGCCGTCGAGAACGCCCCCGCGCTCGCGGCTGACACCTGGGTGACGGTGACGGGGTCGTGGGTGACCGGCGGAGGGACGGCCGACCCCGCGGCGGTCCCCGTCCTGCGTGCCCGCGACGTCACGCCGGTGTCGCAGCCGCACAACCCCTACGAGTGATCCGGGTGCGGGTCGGCGTGGCGCAGCCCACCGAGCCCCCACCCGTCGTAGCGTCGCGGTGACGCGTGGAGGTCATGGATGACGGAACCGACACTTGCCCCGCGACGGACGTATGTCCTCGACACCTCGGTGTTGCTCAGCGATCCGCGGGCGTTGACCCGCTTCGCGGAACACGACGTGGTGCTCCCGTTGGTGGTGATCACCGAGCTCGAGGCGAAACGGACTCATCCGGAACTGGGGTACTTCGCCCGGCAGGCGCTGCGGCTGCTGGACGACCTGCGGACCGAGAACGGCCGCCTCGATCAGCCGATCCCTGTGGGCGACTCGGACGGCACGCTCCATGTCGAGCTGAACCACACCGATCCCGAGGTCCTGCCGCCCGGATTCCGGCTCGGTGACAACGACTCCCGCATCCTGACCGTGGCCCTCAACCTCAGGGAAGAGGGACGATCGGTCGTGCTGGTCTCCAAGGACCTGCCGATGCGGGTCAAGGCGGCGGTGATGGGCATCGACGCCGAGGAGTACCGCGCCGAACTGGTCATCACGTCCGGCTGGACCGGGATCACCGAACTCGAGGTGGCCGGTGACGACATCGACGCGTTCTACGAACGCGGATCGCTGCCCGCGCCTGCCGATGCCGAACTCTTCACCAACTCCGGCGTGGTGCTGTTGAGCGAACGGGGCAGCGCCTTGGGTCGGGCCACCGCCGACAAACACATCCGCCATGTGCGGGGCGACCTCGAAGCGTTCGGGCTGCACGGCCGCAGCGCGGAACAGCGCATCGCACTCGACGCCCTGCTCGACCCCGACATCGGCATCGTGTCCCTGGGTGGCCGGGCCGGGACCGGCAAGAGCGCCCTGGCGCTGGCTGCCGGACTCGAGTGGGTCGTCGAACGCGGGGTGCATCGCAAGATCATGGTGTTCCGCCCGCTCTACGCGGTCGGCGGACAGGAGTTGGGCTACCTGCCCGGCTCCGAACACGAGAAGATGTCGCCCTGGGGTCAGGCGGTGTTCGACACCCTGTCGGCCGTCACCAGCCCCGAGGTCATCGAAGAGATCCTGGCCCGCGATCTGCTCGAGGTGCTGCCGCTCACCCACATCCGCGGCCGTTCCCTGCACGACGCGTTCGTGATCGTCGACGAGGCGCAGTCGCTGGAGCGCAACGTCCTGCTGACGGTGCTGTCGCGCATCGGCAAGGACTCGCGCGTGGTGCTGACGCACGACATCGCCCAGCGGGACAACCTCCGGGTCGGCCGCTATGACGGCGTCGTGGCGGTGGTGGAGAAGTTGAAGGGGCATCCGCTCTTCGCCCACGTCACGCTGGCGCGGGCCGAACGCTCACCGATCGCCGCCCTGGTCACCGAGATGTTGGAGGACTCGGCGCTGGTCTGAGCGGGGCTGGTCGTCGGAACGGCAGCGCGGCAGGATGCCCCTATGAGCAGCGATCCGGCGTCATCCGGTTGGTCGACACACTCTCTGGCGTCGCGCTTCGAGGAGTCGCTGCCCGGTGTCGTGGCCCTGATGCGCGCGTACGAGACGGCGGCCCTGGGACGGACCGATACCACGGCGGCCGAGGCTGAAGCCGAACTGCGAGCCCCCGAGGTGGACCGGGACCACAGCGCGGTGGTCCTGCGGGGCGACGAGGTGATCGGCCTGCGGCTCGTGTTCGTCGATCCGGCGGAACGTGAGGTCACGCTCGACTGCTGGATCCATCCGCAGTTGCCGGACGACGACCAGCGGTCACTGCTGGGGGAACTGGCCCAGGGGGCCGACGACGTGGCCGCACGCCTGGCGACCGCCGCCGAGCCGGTACCTCCGGCGGAGGCGGCCGATCCGTGGCAGGCGTCGCCGCGGGTCTGGCAGCTCGTGGCGGGCGCGTACCGCCAGGATCGGGTGTGGTCGGAACAGTTGCAGTCGCTCGGACTCCGGCAGGCACGGACGTTCCAGCGGATGCGGCTCAACCACGGGCTGACGGTGCCCGAGCCGACCGCGCCCGCGGGAGTCGAGGTCCACGATGCCGTTGATGTGTCCGACCTGCGTGACGCCTGGTCGGTCCATCAGCGGGCGTTCGCCGATCACTGGGGCGGGGAGGCACAGCGGGACTTCGCTGCCTGGGTGGAGTACCAGAGGGCGCTCGCAGGCTTCGATCCGACGCTGTGGTCGGTGGCGGTGCTCGATGATGAGCCGGTGGGCCTGTGTGCTGCCAGCGATTCGCGTCTCGAGGACGGGATCGGTTACGTGCCCTTGCTCGGTATCGTTCGGGAGGCCAGGGGCCGGGGGATCGCCCGCTTCCTGTTGCGCCGGGAGTTCGCCCGTTCGGCCCGGCGAGGGCTGCCGATCACCGAACTGACCGTGGACAGTGAGAGCCTCACCGGCGCCGACCGGCTCTACCGGTCGGTGGGCATGGCGCCCACGGTGATCATCGATTCGTGGCTGCGGCCGATCAGGACGGCGGGCCCACCGGAATCCGCGTGATCAACGGCTTCATTCGTTCCGCGAAGAAGTCGTTGCCCTTGTCGTCGACGATCACGAACGCGGGGAAGTCCCGCACCTCGATCCGCCAGACCGCCTCCATCCCGAGTTCCGGGAAGTCGATGACCTCGATCTTGGTGATGTTGTCCTGCGCCAGCCGGGCCGCAGGTCCACCGATCGACCCCAGGTAGAAACCGCCGTTCTCGTCGCACGCCTTGGTCACCGCATTGGATCGGTTGCCCTTGGCCAGCATCACGAAGGAGCCGCCCGCCTTCTGGAACTGATCCACGTAGGAGTCCATCCGACCAGCCGTGGTGGGGCCGAACGACCCCGACGCCATGCCGTCCGGTGTCTTGGCCGGGCCCGCGTAGTAGACGCAATGATCGCGCAGGTACCACGGCATCTCCTCGCCGCGGTCGAGCAGCTCCTTGATCTTGGCGTGCGCGATGTCGCGGGCCACCACCATCGGGCCGGTCAGGCTCACATGGGTGCCCACCGGAAGTCGGGAGAGTCGTTCGCGGATCGTGCTCATCGGTTCGTTCAGGTCGATCGCGACGATCTCGTCGGTTTCTTCCGGTTCGTGGTCCGGCAGGTACTGGGCGGGCTCCCGCTCCAGCTCCTCGAGGAACACCCCTTCGGCCGTGATCTTCCCCAGCGCCTGGCGATCGGCCGAGCACGACACCGCCACCGCGATGGGCAGCGAGGCGCCGTGACGGGGCAGCCGGATCACGCGGACGTCGTGGCAGAAGTACTTGCCGCCGAACTGGGCCCCGATGTCGAAATTGCGGGTCAGCTCGAGGATCTGCTGCTCGGTCTCGGGGTCACGGATCGCATGACCCGCCATGGAACCGGTCGCGGGCAGCGAGTCCAGATACCGGGCGCTGGCGTACTTCGCGGTCTTCAGGGCGTCCTCGGCGCTGGTGCCGCCGATGACCACGGCCAGGTGGTACGGCGGGCACGCGGCGGTGCCCAGCTCGCGGAGTTTCTCGTCGAGGAAGCGCATGAGCGCCTCGGGGTTCAGAACCGCCTTGGTCTGCTGGTACAGGAACGACTTGTTGGCCGAGCCGCCGCCCTTGGCCAGCGTCAGGAACTTATACGTCAGCGCGTCAGCCGGGTCGGTGGCCGCGTACAGGTCGATCTGGGCCGGAAGGTTGGTTCCGGTGTTCTTCTCCTCCCACACCGTCAGCGGCGCCATCTGCGAATAGCGCAGGTTGAGCTTCTGGTAGGCGTCGTAGACACCTCGCGAGAGCGCTTCTTCGTCGGGGCCCTCGGTGAGGACCCGCTGACCCCGCTTGCCCATGATGATCGCGGTGCCGGTGTCCTGGCACATAGGCAGCACCCCGCCGGCGGCGATGTTGGCGTTCTTCAGCAGATCGAGCGCGACGAACCGGTCGTTCGGGCTGGCCTCCGGGTCGTCCAGGATCGAGCGCAGCTGCTGCAGGTGGCCGGGTCGCAACAGGTGCTGGATGTCGGCGATCGACTGATACGCCAGGAGCCGCAGCGCCTCGGGCTGGACGACGAGGAACTGGCGTCCGGCCGCCTCGATGACCTCGACGTAGTCCGAGGTCAACTGCCGGTACGGGGTGGTGTCCGGCCCCAGCGGGAGCAGCGGTGAGTAGGAGAATTCGGCCATGACCCCAGCCTATGGGTACGGTCCAGGTGTGAGCGAAGTCGTTCCCGGCCGCCCCGACCCCTGGCAGATGCGCGCCTCCGATGCGGACCGCGAAGCCTTCGTCGCCGTCCTGCAGACGGCGTACGCCGAAGGCCGACTGTCGAAGGACGAATACGACGAGCGGATGTCTGCCGCGTACCACGCCACGATCTACGCCGACCTGGCCCCGCTGCTGCAGGATCTGCCGGTGCCTGCCCAGCACCTCCCCGGGCCGCCGGCAGTGGTCGCCCGCCCCCTGGCCACCCCGCGGGCTGATGCCGGCGCCGGCGCACCACTCGTCGCGCTGTTCTCCGAGGTGTCGCGCGACAGCAGGTGGTCGCTCGCCGAGGACCAGACCGCGGTGGCGGTATTCGGTTCGGTCAAGCTGGATCTGCGGCAGGCGCAACTGTCCAGCCCTCGCACCCAACTGCGCGCGAACGCGCTGTTCGGCAGTGTCGAGATCGTGGTGGGTGGTGATCTCGACGTCGAGGTGACCGGCGTCGGCGTCCTGGGTGAATACTCCCGCACCGACAAACGTTCGGTGATGTCCGATGGAAGCGGCGGCCCGGTCGTCGTCATCTCGGGGCTGGCGCTGTTCGGAAGTGTGCAGGTGACGATTGTCGACCCACCGGTACAGCCGTCGGAGCGGATCCTCCCGCCGTCCGAGTGAGGCACCATAGGGGGATGAGCGAACCGACCACGACCGAGGCCGAGGTGCCCGCTGGTCGGCGCCCGGACCACAGCCAGTTGCGCAAGACGATCCGCGACATGTCGTTGTCGATGGGGATCATCGCGGGCATCATCTTCGCCGTCATCCTGCTCACCTGGCGGCCGCAGCCGGACCCGGTGCGTGCGCTCGACCCGCGACCGGTGGCGCTGACCGCAGCGTCCGTGGCGGATTTCCCGCTGCTGCTCCCTGCCGTGGGCGAGGGATGGCGGGCCACGTCGGCCCGGTTCGAACGCACCGATGAATCCGATGACGATCCGGTGTGGTTCAACGGCTGGGTGACGCCGGACGACTCTTACGTGGCGGTCGTGCAGTCGCGCAACGGCACCGACGACTTCATCGATGAGCAGACGATCACCGGCGTACCGGCCACGGATGCGCCGCCGACCCCCGGCTGGCGGGCGCTGCAGAGCCCGAGCAACGATCAGCGGTCGCTGGTGCGGGAGGCGGACGGCGTGACGACCGTCGTCACCGGGTCAGTGGACTGGGCCTCGCTCATCGCTTTCCGCGATTCGCTGCAACCCGTCCCACCGCCGCGCTGACAGCGTCACCAGGGCGGCTCTTCGGCGGCGGGGACGTCCGCCGGTGCCGGCGCTGCCTCTTGGTCCGCCGCGTCGTCGGCCGCAGCTGCCAATCGTTGTTCGGCGTTGTCGAGCCACTCGCCGCACCGGGCCGCGAAGCGTTCGCCCTGCTCCCACAGCGCCAGTGACTGCTCCAGCGGAGCGCCGCCGCTCTCCAGGCGATGCACGACCTGGGTGAGCCCGTCGCGGGCCTGTTCGTAGGTCATGGTCGCGGGGTCGGCGCTCAGCAGCGCGTCGATGTCGTCGGTCATCCGTCCTCCGTGGTGATGTCGGTCACTGTGACCGAGAACTGTCCTCGTGCGACCCGCGCGTCCAGCGGTGTCCCTGTGGTCAATGCGGCGGGATCCATGACCGGAGTTCCGGTGCCGTCGCGCAACACGGCATACCCGCGGTCCAACGTCGCCTGCGGGGACAGCGCGGTCAGCCGGCCCTGTTGTCGGGCCAGTTCGTGGCGCGCGGAACCGAGTTCCGCCGTCATGGTGCGTCGAAGCCCGCTGACCGCGTCGGTGAGTTCGCGGCGCGGTCGCTGGAGCAGATCACCGGGACGCGTGAGCACCGGTCGTTCGCCCAAGGCCGTCACCCGGTCGCGTTCGCGATCGAGGCGGGCGGTCAGACTCCGGCGCGCTCGGTGCCGTTGGTCGACCACCAACCGGCGTTGGTCGGCGATGATCTGGGCCGGACCGGCCATGACCGGTCGATCGGTGAGCGCCCGCACCCGCGCCCGCTCCTGTTCCACCTGTTGCGCGACCAGGGATCGGATCCGCCCGCGGTCGGCCCGCAGGGCGGTGAGTTCGTCGCGGAGATCGGGGACGACGGTCTTGCCGGCGTCGGTGGGAGTCGAGGCCCGGTGGTCGGCCACGAGGTCGAGCAGGGGGCCGTCCTCCTCGTGGCCGATCGCCGAGATGACCGGCGTGCGGGTCCCGAAGACGGCGCGCACCATCGTCTCGTTGTTGAACGCGAGAAGGTCTTCGAAGGAGCCACCTCCGCGGGTGATGACGATGACATCGACCTCGTCGTGGCCGTCCAGGTCCACCAACGCGGTCACCACCTCGGCGACGGCGTTCACACCCTGTACCGACACTTCGCGGACCTCGAAGCGAGCGGCGGGCCAGCGGGACCGGGCGTTGACCTCGACGTCACGCTGCGCCGCGCTGTTGCGACCGCAGATGAGGCCGATCCGGCGCGGCAGGAACGGCAGCGGTTGCTTGAACTCGTCGCGGAACAGTCCTTCCTGCGCCAACCTCCGGCGCAGCTGTTCCAGTTGCTGCATCAGGGCGCCCACCCCGACCGCCTGGAACTGGGACGCCCGCCACGACAGCGAACCGTTGCCGTCGTAGTAGTTGAGCTTCAGCCGGGCGACGATGCGCTGGCCGTCGGCCAGATTGGCGGCCCGCGCGGTCGTGGCCGTCGTCGCGACGGGGATCGACAGGTCGGCGTCCGGATCGCGCAGAGTGAGATAGACCATGGATCGGCGCTCGCGTACCTGGGTGATCTGCCCCTCCACCCAGATCTGGCCCAATTGGGAGATCCACCGGCTCACGTGGCGCGAGGCGACCCGCACGGGCATCGGATCGCCGCTGCTCTGCCCGGACCCGGTCATAGCGGCAGGGTAGCCGTCGGGCCTGACCCCGGCTGCGCGCGGAAGCGGGGAGCGGGTCCCGGACCTACCATGGGCACATGGCTGATTCCGGCAAACGGGTGCTGCTGGCGGCACCGCGTGGGTACTGCGCAGGTGTCGAACGTGCGGTGGAGACCGTCGAGCACGCCCTCGAGCGGTACGGCGCGCCCATCTACGTGCGCAAGGAGATCGTCCACAACCGGCACGTCGTCCAGACCCTGCAGGGACGCGGCGTCATCTTCGTCGAAGAGAACGACGAGGTTCCCGAGGGGGCCACGGTCGTGTTCTCGGCGCATGGGGTGGCGCCGATCGTGCACGAGGAGGCCGCCGAGCGGAACCTCATGGCGATCGACGCGACGTGTCCGCTGGTCACCAAGGTGCACACTGAGGCCCGCCGTTTTGCCCGCGAGGGATACCGGATCCTCCTGATCGGCCACGAGGGGCACGAGGAGGTCGTGGGTACGTCAGGGGAGGCACCGGAGCACATCACCATCGTCGACGGCCCGGAGCACGCCCGGACGGTCGAGGTGCTCGAGGACAAGGTCGCCTGGCTGTCGCAGACCACGCTCTCGGTGGACGAGACGCTGGAGACGGTGGCGGTCCTGCGGGAGCGGTTCCCGCATCTGATCGACCCGCCGAGCGACGACATCTGCTACGCGACCCAGAACCGGCAGCAGGCCGTCAAGATCCTGGCACCGCGCAGTGACCTGCTCATCGTGGTGGGGTCGCTGAACTCCTCCAACAGTGTCCGGCTCGTCGAGGTAGGCCTACAGGCGGGCGCCAAGGCGGCCGTCCGGGTCGATGGCGTGGGGGAGCTCGACGAAGGTCTGCTGGACGGGGTCGAGGCGGTCGGGGTCACCAGTGGCGCATCAGTGCCCGAGGTGCTGGTGCGTGAGGTGCTGCAGTGGCTCTCCGAGCGCGGCTACGCCGCGGTGGAAACCGTCACGGCGACCGAAGAGACGCTGACGTTCTCGCTGCCCAAGGAGTTGCGCGCGGCCCGTCGCTAGCCGGTCAACGGCTGCTGAGGCGTCGCCGCAGGTACAGCACGGCCCCCATCAGGACGACAGCGGCGACCTGAGCCGGAGCCGTGGCCGTGAGTTGCGACACGATCATCGCCAGTTCCCGCACGAGCGCGGGCCGCGATCCGATCAGGGTGATCTGACCGAGGACCACGATCACTGCCAGCATGACCAGTGGCGGGAACGCGACGGGTAGCCAGCCCAGGCGGGGCGGCGCGATGACAGCCGCGGCTGCGGAGCCCACGATGAGGCCGAGCCCAGCCAACGCCGGGATGCTGGTGGCTCCGCTGACGATGAAGCCGATCAGACACAGGACGACGGTGGGCGCCGCCATGACAAGCAGAAGTCCCCGGGTGGTGATCCGCTCGGACAGCGGTCCGCTGCGGGCCCGACCGGGCGGGGCGGGGGTCACCAGGGGCCTGGGGGTGGGTGCTGCCGTCTCGGTCACATCAAGGACATCCGCACCGTCGGGGCGGTCGCCTTGCGGTGGTGCGAACTGCCCGATCTCCGACTCCCACCAGGGTCGGGGTGCATCGGGCGTCATGTGGAACCGGGACACGTCACCACCATAAGCGGGGTCCCTGCGTCAGCCGGGCAGCCCCGCCGGGTGTCGCAGTTCCGCTAATTCAGGCTGCGGAACTATCACCGGGATTCGCCTGGGGCGGATCCTGTGGATCGGTCAGGTCGATCTCCGGTTCCAGGAGGCGCCTCTCTGCCTCGGCCCAGTCGGTGGTGGCCGACGATTCGTCGGACTCCTGCGGCCAGGTCGTCTCGCTGAGCGCCCGCAGCGGTTCGTCCACCGTCTCCAACTCGGGGAGGTCCGCCCCGGGAATGCCGACTTTCTGGAACTTCCGGCCGGTCGGCATGACGCGGGTCTCGACCGTGCCCACCAGTCCGTTGAAGTCCTTGACGCTGCGGTCCAACGACTTGCGCAGTCTGTCGAACTTGTCGGCCATCCCGAGCATGCGTTCGTAGTACTCCGTGGCGAGCCGGTAGATCTCGCGCGCCTGGTCGGCCGCCTGAACCTGCTGCCAGGAGTGCGAGATCGTGTGCAGCATGGCCATCAAGGTCGACGGGGTGGCGACCAGGACCTTGCGGTCCAGCCCGGTCTGGATGAGGTCCGGCCGGGCCTCCAGCGCTGCGCTCAGCAACCCCTCGGACGGAAGGAACATGATGACGAACTCCGGAGAGTTGTAACGCTTCCAGTAGGCCTTCTCCGACAGCCGCAGGATGTGGTTGTGCACCATGCGGCCGTGCTCGGCCAAGGTCGCACTGTCGTCGCCGTCGGTCTGGTCTGACATCCGGAGGAATGCATCCAACGGCACCTTGGAATCGACGATGACGCAGCGGTCACCGGCCAACGAGATGACCAGGTCCGGCCGTAAGACGCCGTCGTCCGTGGCGGTGTGATCCTGCTCCACGTAATGGACCTGAGGAAGCATTCCCGAGGCCTCCACCAGGGTGCGCAGCTGCATCTCGCCCCAGGCCCCGCGACGGTCGGAGCGGGACAGGACCGTGGACAACTTGCGGGCCTCGGTGCGGACGTCGGCGGTCGCCTGACCGAAATCGCGGGCCATCTGCGCGACCTTGGTCTGCAACTCCGTCTGCGACTTCAGGCTCGCCGCGTCGCTCTGTTTCAGCGTCTTGGCCAGGTCGTCGAACGCGCTCTTGAGCGGCGCCATCCGTTTCTCGAGTTCACCGTTCTGGGCACGCTGCCACTCCAGGTCCTTCTCGGCGGACTGGCGCTGCGCGTGTTCGGACTGGAGCATCCCGTCGCTGCGGGCCAACTCTTCCCGCACCCGCGCCAACTCGCCCGCGGCGTCCGCCTCGGTGCGCGCGAGATCGGCCCGGAGCCGTTCCTCCCTTTCGCGGCTCTGTGCCCGCCCGAGGAAGAGGCCCGCAGCCGCGGCAGCAGCAGGGAGCGCGAGGATCAGGAGCACGAGGGCCAAGAAACTCATGGTCACGCTGTCGTTCATGACTCCACCATGCCCGAGGGGTCCGACAGTATGGTCGAGCGACGCGGCCGCGGCGAGGACTGACGTCCCTGGCTCTTAGACTCTCGAGGTGGCCAGTCTCACCATCGGAATCGTCGGGTTGCCCAATGTCGGTAAATCCACGCTGTTCAACGCGCTCACCAAGAACCCCGACGCGGCGCTGGCGGCGAACTACCCGTTCGCCACGATCGAGCCGAACACCGGAGTGGTGGCGGTCCCCGACGAGCGGCTGCCCCGGCTGGCGGACATGTTCGGATCGGAGCGCATCCTTCCGGCGACCGTGACGTTCGTGGACATCGCCGGGATCGTGCGCGGAGCCAGCGAGGGTCAGGGGCTCGGCAACAAGTTCCTGTCGCACGTACGCGAGTCCGACGCCATCTGCCAGGTGCTGCGTGCGTTCAGCGACCCCGATGTCGTGCATGTCGAGGGTCGGGTGTCACCAGCCGACGACATGGAGACCATCAACACCGAGTTGATCCTGGCCGACCTGCAGACCCTGGACAAGGCCATCCCGCGGCTCGAGAAGGAGGCCCGCAACGACAAGTCACGTGCGCCGGTCCTGGCCGCAGCGGTGGCCGCTCGCGACGCCCTGGACGCCGGCGAAACGGTCTTCGCGGCCGGACTCGATCGCGAGCCGTTGCGCGAACTGTTCCTGCTCACGGCCAAGCCGTTCATCTATGTGATCAACGCCGACGAGGACGAACTCACCGACGACGACTTCCGCGCCCGGATGCGCGAGCTCGTCGCTCCGGCGGAGGCGGTGTTCCTGGACGCCAAGGTGGAGTCGGAACTGGCGGAACTGCCCGAGGAGGACGCACTCGAACTGCTCGAGTCGGTGGGCCAGACCGAGTCCGGGATTCACGCCCTGGCTCGCGTCGGCTTCGCCACGCTGGGGCTGCAGACCTACCTGACCGCTGGTCCCAAGGAATCGCGCGCGTGGACGATTCCGGTGGGCGCCACCGCCCCGGAAGCAGCCGGTGTGATCCACACCGACTTCCAGAAGGGCTTCATCAAGGCAGAGGTCGTCGCGTTCGGCGAACTGATGGAGCAGGGCGGCATGACGTCGGCCAAAGCGGCCGGCAAGGTGCGCATGGAGGGCAAGGACTACGTCATGGCCGACGGCGATGT
>CAZVYU010000029.1:0-24710 GCA_964631645.1 uncultured Actinomycetes bacterium | reverse complement strand
CGATCTTGGCGTCGCGGATGTACTGCTCGATCGGGTAGTCCTGCAGGAAGCCGGACCCGCCGAGAGTCTGCAGCGACTGCGCCAGCATCTCGTAGGAACGCTCCGAGCCGACGCCCTTGACGATCGGCAGCAGCAGGTCGTTCATGCGCTCGGCCATATCGACGTCGATGTCGGGCGCACCGTGCTCGGCGGCCGCGATGCGGTCCTGCCACGACGCGGTGTACGACACCAGGGCGCGCATGCCTTCGGCGTAGCACTTCTGCAGCATGAGCGAACGACGTACGTCCGGGTGATGAATGATCGTCACGCGCGGCGCGGTCTTGTCCATCATCTGGGTCAGGTCAGCACCCTGCACGCGGTTCTTGGCGTAATCCAGAGCGTTCAGGTAGCCGGTGCCCAACGTGGCGATCGCCTTGGTGCCGACCATCATGCGGGCGTATTCGATGACCTTGAACATCTGCGCGATGCCGTCGTGGACATCGCCGACGAGCCAACCGATGGCCGGCTCCTTGTCGCCGAACGTGATCTCGCAGGTCGTGGAGACCTTGAGGCCCATCTTCTTCTCGACGTTGGTGACGTAGGCGCCGTTGCGTTCGCCGATCTCACCGGTGTCGGGGTCGAAGTGGAACTTCGGCACCACGAACAGCGACAGACCCTTGGTACCGGGACCGCCGGCACCCTCGACGCCGACCGGGCGCGCGAGCACCAGGTGGATGATGTTGTCGGACATGTCGTGTTCAGCCGACGTGATGAACCGCTTCACACCCTCGATCCGCCACGAACCGTCCTCGTTGGGGAACGCCTTCGTGGTTCCGGCGCCGACGTCGGAGCCGGCATCAGGCTCGGTGAGCACCATGGTGGCGCCCCACTGGCCCTCGATCATGCGCTCGGCCTGCTTCTTCTGGACCTCGTTGCCCAAGTCGTACAGGATGCCGGCGAAGCCGGGGCCCGACATGTACATGAAGGCGGCGGGGTTGGCGCCGAGGACCAGTTCGGCGACGGCCCAGCGCAGGCTCGGCGGCGTCGAGATGCCACCGATCTCGGGCTGGATCTCCATCCGCCAGCCTTCGGCGTCCATCAGCATCTGGTAGGAACGCTTGAAGTCCTCGGGCATGGTGACCGAGTAGGTCTTGGGGTCGTAGACCGGCGGGTTGCGGTCCGCACTGGCGAACGTGTCGGACAGCGGGCCGGTGGCCAGCTCGTTGGTCTGCTTGAGGAA
Organism: uncultured Actinomycetes bacterium; assembly: GCA_964631645.1. Lineage (GTDB taxonomy): Bacteria > Actinomycetota > Actinomycetes > S36-B12 > CAIWTL01. The sequence continues at coordinate 23,491 of CAZVYU010000029.1, read as the reverse complement.
GTCCTTGGCGGTCGCCACGTCCATGTCCTCGAACGCGTCGGTGCCCATCCAGTCACCAGCGCCGAACACCTCGAACAGGTTGAACTCGATGTCGCGCAAGTTGCTCTTGTAATGGCTCATGCCGTCGATCCCCTTCTGGTCGGGTGGCGCCCCACCCCCGAGGCACCGATAGGCGGGTGGTTACCCGCCAGTAACCCCATGATGCTACTCGCCAGTAACAAGCGCAAGATCATGGGGGTGTGCCGTGCGTCGCAAGTCCGTCACGGACTGCGAAGGACGGGCGGCCCGAGCGAGTGCCACGCGCCGGACCGTCCGCGTGCGGCAAGATGGGCCCCATGTCCCTGCCGCATGAGTCCCGCTCGTTGCCGGCGGGGGCGGACCCGGTGGCAGCGAACGCCGACTCCATCACTCCGATCGCGCCCCCACTCAGTGCGGTGCCGACGACCAAGGCGGTCCTGACCGCCGGGTGGGTGACCGGCCTGACGGCGGCGATCGTGTGCCTGATCATGCGGGTGATCGCCGGGCTGTTCGGCACGGACTTCCTGGTGGCGCGCCCGTTCAGCGACGAGCTGACTCCGGTTCCCGTGCTCGTGGTGTTCGTCGTGCCGCTGGCGTGCGGAATGATCGGCGCACTGGTGGCGGCGATCTTCCTGGGGGTCCGGGGCTGCCAGCGCTGGGTGTTCTGGCTGGGGACGGCGTTCTTCGTGGTGTCGCTGGCGTCCCCCCTGATGCAGCCGGCCGCCGTCACGTGGCCCACCCGCATCTGGCTCACGCTGATGCACGTGATCACCTGGGTGCTGGTCGTCCCCCAGGTCGCCCGGGTGGTCGGCGACAGCGACCCCCGCGTCATCGCCGCCTACCGCGACGTCGCCGTCTGACACCGGTCGATCGGGGCACCTTTGCTCTGCCCGCATCGTCATCGGGGCGGTGAATCGCTGCCCCAATCGCGATCGGGGCACCGCGGGACTGCCCCGATCGACGAAGGTGGGCGGCTACAGCAGAGTGCGGCGTTGCGCTGGGTCGAGAGCCAGCGCGGCCAGGACGCCGGTGATGGCGGAGTGGTCCAGGACGTACCCGGCGTCGTAGCGGCCCGCGCCGCTGAACAGGCCCCGGTCATCGCGGGCGTCGCGCCACAGCCGGTCGGCGTAGTCGGTGACGAAGGACTCGTAGGTGCGGGACTCGGTGACCGCGTCCAGACGCAGCAGGGCGCGGCACAGGATCGCGTTGAAGCACGCGGCGTGGGTCCAGAAACGATCACCCGCGAACTCCCGGATGAAGATGTCGGCCAGTTCCCGCGCGTGAGCCGTCAGTACCCGTTCGATCCGCAGCTGGATGGCGAGGCCCTGGTTGTAGGTGAACTCCGACGGATCGACATCCCCGTCGGGTCCGATGCTGTCGGCGATCAGACCGTCGGGGTTGACCAGTTCAGTGTCGATGAAGACGCCGGCCGCTCGGGCCAGGGACCGCGATCGACCGTCCGCGCGGGCAACTCCGGCGGCGAGCAGACCGGCTGAGCCGGTCGAGCATGCGTGAAGCCGGTCGCCGCCCTCCTTCCACAGCACTCCTCCGTCTCGGCGCACACCTTGACTGACGAACCGCAGCGACGCCTCGGCCCGGCGCAGCCAAGGCGCAGCCACGTCGCCCGACGTGTACAGCGCCCGCTGCGCACACGCGAGACCGATCCACGCGTTGTCGTCGTAGTAACGCTCACCGATGAGCGGCATGTCGAGGAATCCATCGCCTCGCCGGTAGCGGCGGAAGGACCGCCAAACGGAGTCGGCGCCGAGCCGCCCACCCGCGATCCCGGCCGCATCGACCAGGACCGCCGCATGCAGTACCTGGCTCAACGGCCATGCGGCGACCACGCGCCACCGGCTCGGCTCGTGGACACGGATACCCCGCGGGCTGCGCATCCCGGTGACCCGGGTCAGGTCGTTCCACGACTCGTGCGCCCGCGCGTGCCAGTCGATGTGCGCGGCCATGAGGGTCAGCGCAGGTCCGGGAAGACCCGGCCGGTGTTCTCGTCGGTCTCGTAGATGACGGCCGGCGGACCCACGATGTTCGGGTCGGGAGTGCCCACGACCGTCTCGTCCTTCTCGGGGTAGTCCAGCTGGGCCAGGACCCAGCGCATGGCCTCGAGCCGGCCGCGCTTCTTGTCGTTGCTGCGCACGACGGTCCACGGCGCCCACTCGGTGTCCGTGTACCAGAACATGGCCTCCTTGGCCTCGGCATAGGAGTCCCAGCGGTCCAGCGACGCCAGGTCCATGGGGCTGAGTTTCCACTGGCGCACGGGGTCGATGCGGCGGATCGTGAACCGGGTGACCTGCTCCTTGCGCGACACCGAGAACCAGAACTTGATCAGGGTGATGCCGGAGCGCACGAGCATCCGCTCGAACTCCGGCGTCTGCCGCATGAACTCGTCGTACTCCTCGTCGGTGCAGAAGCCCATCACCCGTTCGACGCCGGCGCGGTTGTACCAACTGCGGTCGAACAGCACGATCTCGCCTTCACTGGGGAGGTGCTGTACGTAGCGCTGGAAGTACCACTGCCCCTTCTCCTTCTCGGTGGGCTTGGTGAGGGCGACGACCGTGGCACCGCGGGGGTTGAGGTGTTCCATGAAGCGTTTGATGGTGCCGCCCTTGCCGGCGGCGTCGCGGCCCTCGAACACCATGCAGATGCGTTGCCCGGTCTCCTTGACCCACGACTGCATCTTGAGCAGTTCGATCTGTAGCAGCCGTTTGGTCATCTCGTACTCGCGCCGGGGCATGCGATGGTCGTAGGGGTACCCCTGCTTCCACGTGTCCACCGGGGTTCCGTCGGGGCCGATCAGGATCGGATCGTCGACCTCGTCCCAGGTACCGGTGACGCTCAGGCCCCGTTCCTCGAACTCGTCGTCCTCCAGGTCCTGAAGGGACGCGATGATGTCGTCGAGGTCCATGACGGCCTCTATGTCGAAGTAGCGTTCGTCGCTCACAAAACCTCCTGGCGGGGACACCCCCGACCCTAGGGCCAGCAGCGGTGCCACGCCCGCCGCACGGAAGCTCAGCCCCCGGTGAGGTCACTCTCCGAGGCGCGGGTCGTTGCTTTCAGTGCCAGGCCCGTGGCTCGCCGCTCGGCGTCGGCGGTCCCGGCGCTGGGGCGGTCGGGCGTTCCGGTCCGCAACATGCGACCAGAACCGTCGGAGGCGACGGGAACTTCCGGTCGCACCTGTCCGTTTCGGTCGCCTGCGACCGAAACCGTCCCCCACGCCGGCCGGCTGGTCAGGGACGGCGACCGGGGACGGCCAGCACCGCGCTGCGCTTGTTCAGGTTTCCGGCATCGTCCCGCAGCGTCGTGGTGAGTTTCAGCCGCCCCTGCCGGAACTTCTTCCCGAGTGGAAGCCGAACGACCCGCTTCCCGGGAGCGAGGTCGCGATCCCATCGCTGATGCCGCTCGCCCTGTTTCGCCACGATGTCCGCCACCGCGTGCTCGCTGGCCTTCAGACGCACCTTGACCACGCGCTTCCGACCGCTCGTGGACACGTGCGCCGCCAACTGTCGCGCGTCGACCCGCCGATCGGGGAGAGTGACCGGGTTGACCAACTCATTGCCTGCCAGTTCGTACAGGCCCCACGGCGGGTTGGCGTTCACCAACCGTCCGGGCTGGCAGTTGGCGACGAAACTCGCGAAGCGGGTGTCGGGGTTGTACGCCTTGACCTGGTACTTCCCGGTCTCAACATCCGCCCACAGCACCCCGCCGTCCCGCGACGACACCTTCTGGTCGGGGTCGGGGATGACGTCCTTGTTGAAGTAGTACTGCCTCCCCGAGGCCGGCGATTGCACCGCGGTGGACCCCGGAACCCCGTGCGGATGGAACTCGTGGAACTCGTTGAACTTCTTGAACGATCGACCCTTCAACTCGAAGAACGTGGACACGATGGCGCACTTCTCGAGCAGCCCGGTCTTCGGGTCGATCTTGGCTCCTGTGATCCCGGCGAGGGCACGGTAGATGCTCAGTTCCGGGACTTGGAAGTTGACCTGACGAAGATCACGACCGTCCGTGTGGAACGTCTGCAGATGGGTCGTGTAGTAGCCGGGAAACTCGACGTAGGGAGTGACAGAGGCGTTGTTGGGCACCTGCAGGGAGTAGGCGCCGTTGACGCCGGCCGTGGTGGTGATGTCCGGGTACTCGACCAGCCGGATCGTCGCGCCCTCCAACCGGTCGTTGTTGCCACCGAAGATGAACGCGTACGCATTGCCGCTCATGGTGACGGTCCGGGCTTCGGCGCCGGAGACCGGGAGCAGCGTTGCGGCCGCCAGAGTGAACGCCGCACCAGCAGCAGTGCTCCGACGGATGGTGTGACGCGCGATGTTCATGTCTTCTCCCGTGCCCCACCCGGCCACTGGTGCGGGGCTCCCTTGCTGCGGTTCGCAGGACGACTCATCGTTGTGGCCTGAGTCCTCCCGCTTCACGGTAACGGTCCTCACCGGCACCAGGGGGCCAACGTGAAACCGAGTCCGACCGCACACCGCAGGCAACTGAGGCCCGCCTCGGGGCGGCTGGCCCGCTAGCGTGTGACGGTGTTCGCCGCCATCGCCACACTTCCCACAGTGCTGATCGTGGCGATCTTCACCGTGTTCTTCTCGACGGTGACCTTCACCACCCGCTACCTGGTGCGGCGCCGCTCCAGCCCCGAACGCCAAGAGGAACTGGTCACGCTGGCCGAGGCCATGAACGGGCCGACGGGTGTAGCGATGGCATTCCTCATCGGTTTCTCGGTCACCATCACGTGGGGGACCATCAGCACCGCCCAGTCGGCGGTGGAGGAGGTAGCGGCGTCGGCGCAGGAGGTCGCATGGCTCACCGAGAACCTCAGCGACCGCGGCAAGGCCGACGCGATCGTCCAGACGCTCAAGCAGTATCTGGAGACCATCGCCACGCAGGATCAGGCCCGACTGGCCGCTGCTGACCTCACGGACATGCCGAGTTTCACGTACCTGGACAAACTCGAGGAGCAGGTTCGTGACATCGCCGCCGGCGCTTCGGTGGGAGACCCGGAAGCCTCTCGGGCGCTTACCGCTGCCAGTACCGTCGCGCAGAAGCAGGCCGACCTCGTGTCCATCGCCCGCCGGCAGTTGCCCACCAGCATGCTGTGGCTCCTGCTGATCGCGGGAACGCTGTCGTCGATGGTCATGGGGATCGTGGCCACGAAGGTGGAGCACCCGTTCCTGCTGGTCGGTTGGGCGCTGGTGTCCGCGATCGGGATCAGCGTGGTCCTGAGCCTCTACAACCCGTTCGCCGGTGACGTCGCGGTTGATCTACAGCCCCTGGACGACGCCGCCCAGCGGATTGTGGAGCCCTAGCGAGCAGGGCCGGGTGACCACCGACCGAATCCCGAGGCCCCGCAACATGAGTCACTCATGGCCCCGCGACCTGCCGGAATCCAGCATCAGGACTCAGCCAGCTCGCTTGCCAGTTTCTCCTCGGTCAACGTGTAGCGACGGATCAACAGCAGGCTCGACACCATCGCCACCGCCGGCAGCAGGGAGAGGGCCACAACGATTCCGTTGAGGGCGCTGTCGGACTGGGTGGTTCCGCCACCGCCGGAACTGGACACGAAGCCGAACAGCCCGAGGATCAGGCCCACGATGCCGGGACCGATCGCGAAGGCCGCCGTCTCGCCGGCGGTCCACAGCCCGGTCAGCATTCCGCTGCGGCGCTGGCCGCTGTGGGCCTCGTCGACCGAGACCGTGTCCGGCAGCATGGCCAGCGGGAACAGCTGCATAGCGGCATATCCGACACCCATCACAGCGACGAGTGCGAACACCGCCGCCGACGGAAGCGACCGAGCCGCCAGCAGGCCTAACACCCCGATCAGATACAGCAGCGAACCGGCCACGTAGCCCCGGCGTTTGTCCCAGCGTTTCCCGATCCACGCCCACAGCGGCATGACCAGGATCGCCGGACCCACGAGCGCCGCGAACAAGATCGACTCAGCACCCGGGTTGCCCATGATGTAGCGCGCCAGATACGGCACGGCCGCAAGCGCGGCAGCATTCGCCAGCGCCTGAAGGATGAACGCCCCCCACAGGGGCATGAAGTAGCGGTTGCCGCGTGCGGTGCGGAACGCGACCAGAAGGCTGGCCTCGCCTGACGGCACGGTGGTCCGGGGAGCCTTCCGGGTGCCGATGACAGCGACGATCATCGCCACCGACATGAACAGTCCGATGACGATCGCCATCAGGGTGTGTCCCGTGTAACCGCCACCGCCTGCGTTGACGAGCACCGGAGCCAGCGCACCGGACAGCAGGATGCCCAAGGTCAACGCCACGATGCGGAACGCCACCACCGACGTCCGCTCACGGTAGTTCGACGTCATCTCCGCCGGCAGCGAGACGTAGGGAACCTGGAACAGCGCGTAGGCGCTGGCGCAGATCAGAAATGCGCCGGCCACCAACAGGGCGCTGGTGGCCGGACTCAGCCCTGCGGGCACCGAGAACATGGCGATGAAGAACACCGGCAGCAGCAGCGCGCCCGCCAGCATCCACGGACGCCGCGGGCCCATCTTGCTGTTCGTCCGATCCGACCAGCCCCCGACGATCGGGTTGAAGATCACATCCCAGAACTTCGGAATCGCCACCGCAAGCCCGGCCACCGCCGCCGCGACTCCCAGCGTGTCCGTCAGGTAGATGACCAGCAGGAACCCCGGCACCGTGCCGAAAGCACCGGCCGCCAACGAGCCGACCGCATAGCCGACTTTGGTGCCGTTACCCAGCTGCGGTGGCGCCTCGGTGCTCACGGGACCGACGCTAGTGATCGCAGGGGTTCCGCGGTCCCGTTTCGACGCTTCTGTCTGCCTCGCGGGGGCGCGGCGTACCGCACCTGTGCTGGCCGGCCATGACAGGGGCCTGTGTCGGTGGGTCGGAGTGCACAGCCGCCAATGACTCGCTCATTCCCTTGCGCCGCACGCTTGGCTCGTCGCCTGACGGGCTGGTGATTGGCGGCTGTGCATCTCCAAGCCGGGTCGAGGGCCTCCTCGCCGCCCAGCGGACGGAACCACGCCCGGTGCTATCCTGATCCCCGGTCGTCAGCGACCACACGCGCGAGTGGCGGAATAGGCAGACGCGCACGGTTCAGGTCCGTGTGCCCGCAAGGGCGTGGGGGTTCAACTCCCCCCTCGCGCACCGACCGACCGACCGACCGCACCCCCAGAGCAGTATCCGGGGGCGCCGTCGGCGCAGATTCAAGATCGACCTCCCCGATGCGCTGACATGCACACCACCCGCTAGCGGTCACACGCCAGTCCCCGGGGAGTAACTTGGGGCGGGACCGCAGGTCCGTCTGAGTAACCCGGAGATGAATTCCAAGCCGAGCGGGAGGGTCATGCAGATCGACCGCAGGCTGGTGGGTGCATCGGTGTGGCTGGCCATGTCCGTTACGTGTGGAGGTGTCGCCTTCGCCGCTGAGATCCCGACTCCTGGCGAGCAGTACCAAGCGGCCATCGCGGCCAGCTACACAGCGATCGAGACCACTGGGGGGTTGCGGGAATCAACCGGGAACGACACCTACAGCTGGGTGAACCGGGCGTGGCAGGACACCAAGGGTCGTTGGCTGCGGGCGTTGACGGAGAGCCCGGTGACGCTGAACGGTAAGACCGACATGTTCTACGGGCGCGGATCTCAGTGGCTGAAGTTCGGCTCCATGGGGCTGGCTCCGATCAACCAGTGGCAGCGGCGCCTGCTGCGGATCAACGGGATGCGTCGCATCATCGGGATTCGGCAACCCACTCCGACTGGGCTTCGCACGCTGCTCGACGGCGTGCCCGCCGCTCACGACGTCCCCGACAAGGCGACGACAGTCGGTGCCACCACCACCTTCGAATGGCAGGACCCGGAGGTCGCGGAATTCAAGCGCTGGGTCGTCGCTGAGAACGGGGTCATCGTCAACTACCACGAGTCCCAGATGCCCACACGGTTCTCGGACTTTCGGTATGGGTCAGTGCGGCGGACCCGTTGGAGACCCACCGCTTTCGCGACTGAGGATCGGGCCAGGGCGGTCGGCCTCGAGGACGCCGGACTCATCCCATCTCACACCAAGTCCTGGATCGGACAGGAGTTGCAGTCGGCGATCCTCAATAGCCGCGTTCGCGTGGGTGTCCTCACCGACACCCAGTGGCAAACCTACTTCCACCGCATCGGTATCACTAACGCCAGCCACACGCGGGTGGTGGCGAACGATCGGACGGGACGCTACCGGTCCGAAGTCTCGCTGGTGGTGCGCAACGCGGCACGCACCGTCCGGTACCGCCTGAGTCTGACCACCAGCAAACACCGCGTGGAAGTGTTTCGCCGATTCGTCACTGTCCACCGCAGGTGAAACGCGGCGTCAGCTCGCCCCGGGCATCTTCGGGAAGATGTCTCAGGGCAGGGAGGTGCGGATCCGGCAGGACTTCCCGTAGCAGTCCTTGAGCCGGTTCCACTCCGAGACCAACTTGTCCCGGGTCTTGGCGTAGGCCGGGTCCTCGGCGATGTTGGTCAACTCGTCCGGGTCGTTGCGCAGGTCGTACATCTCCTCGAAGCCGTCCTCGTAGCGCCACCAGACGAACCGCGGAGTGCGAACCCCGTCGAACAACGGCAGGTTGTCGCCGTTGGGAGCGCGCTGTGGGCCACTGGATAGCAGCACCGGCCGTTTGCGGATCCCATGCTTTCCCGTCAGAACCGGCTTGAGCGACATGCCATCAGGTCGACGCCCGACAGCCTTGGCCCCGGCGAAGTCCAGCAACGTCGGCGTCAGATCGATCAAGGACACCAGCCGCCTGACCTGCGCGTCGGCTCGGATTCCCGGCCCCCGCATGACGAAGGGGATCCGCAGCGCCGGCTCATAGGGAAAGTACTTGCCCATGCTGATGCGGTGCTGACCCAACAGGTAACCGTTGTCGCCCATGAACACCACGATCGTGTTCTTCAGTTCCCCACTGCGCCGCAGCGTTCGTACGACGGCCTTCACCGCATCATCGACGGCCAACAGCGACCGCCGACGCCGCCGGTTGTCCTCGACCAGGTCCTCGATCTGCTCCTTGGTCAACAGGGGCAGGTCCCGCACGAAGGGTCCCTTGTCGCTGACATCAGCCTCGTTGAAACTCGGTCCTCGGGCCAGCGGCATGTTCGGGAACGCGTCACGATCTCGCGGCGCGGGCCGGGGCGGGATGGACTTGATGCCGAACTGGGGATCGGGGTCGTCGGTGTCCACCCAAGGCTGCGGTATGAAGCCCACCTTCAGCGGAACGGTCTCCACATGCGGCGCCAGGAACGCCACCTGCAGGAAGAAGGGGCCGGACTTCCGCGCCTGCTGACGCACGACCCGCACTGCTTTGCGCCGGTAGACATCAGTGGAGTACGTGGCCGGGTCCTGCTTACGGAACTTGCCGTACGTGGTGCTGCCCTTCGGCTCGTTCAGTTGGTAGCCCCACATCTGATACGTCGAGGGATCGGCGGACCCGTGCCATTCGGACCAGCCCTTGGGCACCGTGACGTTGTCCCGATTGGGGTAGGCGTAGCCGTTGATGTACTTGCCGATGTGAACGGTGTAGTAGCCGGCCCGCTGCAGCCAACTGCCGATGCTCTTGTCGCCGGACTTCTTCTCCCACGGTACGAAGCCACCGGCAGGTGGGAAGTTCGCCGAGACCCCGTTGTTGTGCGGGTAGGACCCGGTCATCTGCGCCGCTCGCGAGGGACAGCAGATCGCGAACGGAGTGATCATCTGGTTGAACGTGACCCCACGCTGCTGCAGCAACGCCCGCGCCTTCTTCATGATGGCGAGGTCGGCCAGCGTCTGGTCGTCGGTCTGCATCACCACGATGTTGGGGCGCCGGTCCCGCTGGGACTTCGGCGCGGCGGCCGCCCCAGGAGCAGCCGCTGCCTCGGACGAGGCGGCCGCGCCGGCGGCACTCACCTCCCGCGGCGCCACCGCCCCGCCAGGCTCATCCACCGCCATGGCCGCGTTCGGCACCACTCCCAGGAGCACGAGAGCCAGCCCGAAGATCAGGTACTTGGATCGAGTCATCAGTGCCTCCCGGCCGGTGCCGCCGGTGAAGCGGGTGGCCTCACCCTAGATCCGGCGAAGTCACCATGCCTGCCATTCACTCGGATGCGTGTCCGGTCGCGGTACCGGCGGGACCAAGGGCCCAGATGCCGGAGTGATGCCGGTTCCTGCGGCCCGGCGTGGGTTGGATTTCCGCACCTCCGCCATGCCTCATCATGGCGGGATGCGCGTGAAACCCATTTCCGTGATCGGGGTCGGCGTCTGGCTGGTCTACCTGGTCATCGTTGTCGTTCTCCAGAAGGCCAGCGGCATCCCGTACACCGACTTCGGATCGACCACCGGGAACATGTGGCGCGGCGTCATCCCGTCGCTGGTCATCGGGTCGCTCGTGATCGCCGGGGTGGCTGTGTGGTTCGGCTGGTGGAGCGCAGCGATGCGTGACCGGCACCGCACGCGGATCGGCTGGACGCTCATCGCGCCAGGAGTGTTCCTGGTGATCGCCCTGAGCAACTTCGCCTTCACCGACTGGGGAAGTGTCAGTCCAGGCTTTCTGCTGGTGGCTCTGGTGATGGGCGTGTTCGTGGGGTTCGCCGAGGAGTTGGTCTGCCGCGGCATACTGCTGGTGGGCCTGCGGGGTACCTTCCACGAGGTCGCCGCCTGGGCCCTGACGTGCCTGCTGTTCGGCGTCATGCACGGACTCAACATCTTCCTGGGTGCCGCCGCCGGCCCGACTCTTCTGCAGGTGGTCGCTGCCGCGATGCAGGGCAGTGCGTTCTACGTGCTGCGGCGCTACTTCGGGGTGCTGGCGTGGGCCATGGTTCTGCATGGGCTGTGGGACATGTCGATCGAGGTCCACGCCGTATCGGGTGCACCCGTGAACGTGGTGGCGCTGTTGGTCTGGCCGGTCTCCATCTTGGCCCTGGTCGCCGGATTCGTGGTCGCGCGCCGCACCGCGCGCGGCCCACTGGAGGACTACGCAGTGGGCGAGGAGCAGCCGGCCGCGGCCGCAGCCTGACGATCCGGTCATCTGATCACCGTCCGACTGCCAGAATCGCCGCATGGGACTGCGCGACGTCGTCGGACGGGGACGAAACGCGCTGAACGACGATCCGGCTGCGGTCGATCCGAAGGTCAGCCTCGGAATCACGCTGGGCATCGTCTTGGCCGCGCTGATCGGGGTGCTCGGGGCGCCGGTGCTGGGAACGACCACCATCGCAGTGGGCATCCTCACCGCACTGTTTCTCTGCGTCGTCGCCACTGTTGTGCCGACAGCCCTCGCGCTCCGCGTGATCCTGATCGACGGGCTGTTCATGATCGTCATGGCCGGGCTGGCGGTCGTGACCCGCGACGCTCCCGTGCCGGCCGCGCTGTGTGTGATGGTCTTCCTCATGGCGTCCTCGGTGTGGAGCGCCATCCCCATCATCGGGGCCATGCTCGCGACCTTCCCCGCGGTCGTCTTTCTCCTGATCATCGCGGACAACGCCACCCTCACCAGTGGCGCCCCGGCGTTGCAGGTCATGGCCGCTGCGATTCCCGGCATCGTCAGTGCGCTGGTGGTGGCCGTCCTGTTCGGCGGGTTCGATCCGCGGGGCGCCGCCCGCAAGGCGGTGGGCGCGATGTGGGCGCCGGGAGCCACGCGGCAGCAACAGGGGTCGACCCTGCAGATGCTGCGGCTGCAGTCGGCGCCCACCACATTGGTGGGATTGCTGCACGGGGCGATCATCGCCGGCCTGGCCCGGGACCGGCTGGCCCCGCAGGACACCCCCTCCGACCACAGGGACGAGCAAGCCCCGCCCGAGTCAACACCGGTCCCTGAGGACTCGGATCCGGGCATCGAGCCGGAGCCGGACGTCGGTCCCGTCGCGTTGTCGGTCGCCGCCGACGAGGCCATCTCGGCAGCGCTTGTGCCGCGCGGGCGCCTGGTGCCACGGGACGTCACCGAATCTGTGGCCGCCGCAGACGCTCCTGCTCGCGACGCAGAGGCCGCAGCGGCCAACCGGATGGACCAAGCGTCCTGGCATCTGTGGCGCTGGTCCCACAGCCATGCCGCCGGCCTCCTCGACGGCAGCATCCCGCCCAAGGTCCCGCGAATCCGACCCGGCGCCATCGTCGTGGACATGGGCAGAGCGTTGCTCCGCCCACGCTCGTCGGTCTTCCGGTACGCCGTCCAGCGGGCGCTGGCCATCGGCGGTGCCGTCGCCGCCGTGGTCGCCCTGCGCGGCAACACGAACGCCTTCTGGATCGCCCTGACGCTGCTGCTGGTGATGCAACCCGACACGGCGGCGACGGGTAAGAAGGCCGTCCGCGCCGCCGCGGGCACCTGGGCCGGGGTGGTGTTGGCACTGCTTCTGGCCACCGTGCTGCCGGCTGGAATCCTCGTGCCCTGGGTCGCGGCGCTGCTGCTGATCGGTGGCTTCGCCTGGCTCAAGCGCAACTACGCGTCAATGACCGTGGGGACGGCGTCCGCCATCGTGCTGCTCACCGGAGTGCCCGTCAACGATGTTCCAAAATGGGCGCTGCTGCGCGGAGTCGACGTTGCGCTCGCTTGCGTCATCGCGATTGTGGTGTCCCTGGTCGTCCTGCGAGTCCGTCCCGAGCCGGCGGCTCACGTCGCGCGGGCCACTCGGGCGCTGCAGGAATCGGCTGCCGGCTTGCGGGCGCCCGCCCGGCCCGAAACGGCCTCCGTCGAGCGGACCCAAGCCGCCCTCGACCGCACCTATGACGTGGTGACGGCCCTGAACAACCTGCAATCGGATGTGGCGAATCCGGACCTACCTGACCGCGACCGGTATCTCGCCGACCTTGCGGAGCTGGAACAACTCAACGACGACCTGCTCGCACTGGGCGGAGTGCTCATCAGCTCGGATCAGGCGGACAACCCCGCCCTCACGAATGCCCTCGACGACGTCGATCGCCGCTTGGCCGCACTGGACGACGCGGCATCAGCCGACGGCCGAGCAGCCGGCTGACCGGAGCATCGATCCCCCGGAACGGACCGTGTTGTGGTCGTGCCGTGTCTGGCGCCGATAGCATCGATCACGCGTCACTCGGCGCGTCGACGGCCGGAGGTGAGTCATGGGGCTGCTGGACAACTTCGAGCAGCGGCTGGACCAGCTCGTCAACGGGACGTTCGCCAAGGCGTTCCGGGACAACGTCGAGCCGGTCGAGCTGGCAGCCCGGATCCAGCAGGAGATGGACACCCGCTCCGCCATCGTGAGCCGCGGGCGCACGGTGGTACCCAACATCTTCACCGTGGAACTGGCCCCCAGCGACATCGAACGGCTGGACCTCTACGCCGACCAGATGCGCGCCGAACTCGCGGCTGTGGCCCGGCAGTACGCCACCGAGCAGCGCTACACCTTCCTCGGCTCGGTGGACGTGCGGTTCGCCGAGGACCCTGACCTGTCCACCGGGATGTTCCGCATCCGCAGCCAGGCACATGCCGATGCCCCCGGAACGGCTCGTAGTGCCCAGCCGGTCCCGGTCGGCGAGGTGACCGGACATCCGCGACTCGTCATCGGATCCGCGTCGTATCCGCTGACGCGCAGCCACACGCGGCTGGGGCGCGGGCAGGGGGCCGACATCCAGATCGATGACTCCGGCGTCAGCCGGGCACACGCCGAGATCGTGCTCGGACTACCGGTCGTCGTGCGGGACCTGGGATCGACGAACGGGACGCTGGTCGAAGGACGTCGCGTGGATGAAGCTCCGCTGTACGACGGGGCCCGGATCCAGGTGGGTTCCACCGTGATCACCTACCGGGACGTGTGATGTCGGAGCTCGCCCTCACCCTGCTGCGCCTGGGATTCCTGGTGCTGCTGTGGGTCGGCGTGCTGTTCACGCTCAGCGTCCTGCGTCGCGATCTGCGGGCCCCCCGCGAAGCCCGACCGACCGCACTCGCAGGCGGACAACCGGCCGCATCGACACCCGCGCCCACCCGGCGCACCCGATCCGGTGGCAAAGGGAACCGGCTGGTCGTGACCGAAGGAGCGCTGTCCGGCACCGTCGTACCGCTGGGAGCAACGCCGATCACGATCGGCCGCGCCGCGGACTCGACGCTGGTGCTCGAGGACGACTACGCCTCTACCCACCACTGCCGCATCTACTCGGCCGGCGGGGAGTGGGTGGTCGAGGATCTGAACTCCACCAACGGCACCTGGTTGGATCGGACCCGCATCACCCGACCCACGGTGCTGCCGCTGGGGGTGCCGCTGCGCATCGGGCGCAGCGTCATGCAGGTCCGCAAATGACCGACACCGTACGGCTGCTCTACGCCGCCCGCTCCGACGTCGGCCTGCGCCGGCCGGGCAACGAGGACAGCGGATTCGCCGACGACCACATGCTCATCGTCGCCGACGGGATGGGGGGCCACGCTGCGGGTGAACTGGCCAGTGCCATGGCCGTGGCCACCTTCGCCGAGATGTCCGACGACGAGGTGACCACCGACGAGGTGCTGGAGTACCTGGCCGGGGGGGTCGACCTGCTCAGCGAACGGATCGGCGACGTCATCTCCAGCGAGCCCGCCAACCAGGGGATGGGCACGACGATCACCGGCCTGGCGTGGATGGGCGAGCGCATGGCCGTCGTCCACGTCGGTGACTCCCGTGCCTACCGGTTGCGCGACGGGGTGCTCGACCAGATCACCAAGGACCACACCTACGTCCAGAGCCTGGTCGACGCCGGTGAGATCACCGCCGAGGAAGCCACCCGGCACCCGCGCCGCAACCTTCTGAACCGGGCGGTCGACGGCATCCACTCTGTGGAGGCGGACCTGTCGATGCGCGAGACGCGGCCCGGCGACCGCTACCTTTTGTGCACCGACGGGCTGTCCGGGGTGGTCTCCGACGACGAGATGGCCGAGGTCCTGCGCACATCGGCTGATCCCACGGGCGCCGTCATCCGACTGGTCGACCTGGCGCTCGAGGGCGGGGCGCCGGACAACGTCACCGTGGTGGTGGCAGACATCCGTGCCGCCGATGACGTGGCCGCCACCGAGCCGGTGGTGGTCGGGGCGGCCGGGGAGCCGCAGAACCGGGCGCGCCTGCCCAACGTGCCCTGGCCGGTCGACGAACAGCTCAACCCCGACGATCCGCAGCCCCGAGGCGCCCGACCGTCACTGGCCGAACTTCCCGACACGTCAGACACCGACGCGCCTCCGGTCGCCTCCGAGGCGGCCGGGGCCCCCCGGCGTCGCAAGCGCCGGTTCGCCCTCGGACTGGTCGCAGCGGTCGTCTGCCTGATGGCACTGGTGGGGGCGCTGCTCATGTGGTGGCTCACGGGACAGTGGTACGTCGCCGCGACCAACGGCCAGGTGGCGGTGTATCACGGGGTGCCCGGCACCCTGGGTCCCATCCCCTTGCAGCGCTTGGACCAGATCACCGATCTGCCGGTGAGCATGCTCCCCAGCTACGACCAGTCCCGGGTCGCGTCCGGGATCAACGCCGGCTCCGAGACTCAAGCCGCTGACATCGTCAGCGAACTGCGCAATCACGCGGCCGAATGCCAAGTGAACCCGGCCGAGGCGGGGTGCCCGGACAAGGTCAAGACCAAGTGAGCGCCCCCGCGGCAGCGGCCGCCCCGGACACCAACCCCCAGACCAAGCAGCCCACCCGGCGCAGCCAGGAACTGATGCTGCTGGTGTTCGCCTGGGTCGTCGGTTCCGTTGCCCTGGCGAACGTCGCCTGGGGGACCGGCGATGGTCTGCCCGGGGAGTTCTGGCTTGCGCTGGCCGTACTCGGCGGAGCTGCGCTGATCGCTCACACCGCGGTCCGGGTCCTGGCCCCGTACGCCGAACCGATCATGTTGCCCACGGCGTACTTGCTGAACTTCCTTGGTCTGGTCATGATCTACCGGCTCGACATCGCGGCCGCCCAGCGCGCCGAGGCGAACGGCAGTCCGGCGCCGACTCCGGAAGTTCTGGGCCAGCTGACCTGGACGATCTTGGGCGTGGCCTTGCTGACCGCCGTCCTCCTGGTGGTCCGTGATCATCGACGGCTGCAGAAGTACACCTACATTTCGCTCTTTCTCGGAGTGGGACTGCTGCTGCTGCCGCTGGTTCCGGGATTGGGTCTGACGATCAACGGCGCCCGGCTGTGGATCAAGCTCGGACCGCTGACCTTCCAGCCCGGGGAACTGGCCAAGATCGTCCTGACGATCTTCCTCGCCGGGTACCTCGTGACGCACCGCGACTCCCTGGCGATCGTGCGCCGCAAGGTACTGGGAATCGCATTGCCCCGCGGCCGTGACCTGGGACCGTTGCTGGGGGCGTGGCTACTGGCGTTGGCCGTCATGGCTTTCGAGACGGACCTGGGAACAGCGCTCATCTTCTTCGGCCTGTTCGTGGCCATGGTCTACGTCGCGACCCAGCGACGGGGGTGGCTCGTCCTCGGTGCCCTGTTGATCGTGATCGGCGGGACGCTGGCCTACTTCCTGTTCGGACACGTCCGTACCCGCGTGCAGATATGGCTCGACCCCTTCGCCTACGCCAACGACCAGGGCTACCAGATCGTGCAGTCGCTGTACGGCTTGGCCAACGGCGGTCTGCTGGGTACCGGGTGGGGTCAGGGCTATCCGCAGCTCGTCCCGTTCGCGAGTAGCGACTTCATCCTGTCGGCCTTCGGCGAAGAACTGGGCCTGACCGGGATCATGGCGATCCTGCTCATGTACGCGATCCTGGTGCAACGGGGCCTGCGCACTGCGGTGGCCTGCCGCGACGTGTTCGGTCGGCTCTTGGCCACGGGGTTGTCGTTCGTCTTCGCGTTGCAGGTGTTCGTCGTCGCCGGCGGGGTCACCAAACTGATCCCGTTGACCGGCCTCACCACCCCGTTCCTGTCCGCGGGTGGCTCCGCGTTGATCGCGAACTGGATCATGGTCGCCCTGCTGCTGCGCATCAGCGACATCACGCGACGCCCTGACCCGGTGGTGACGTCACCGGACCAGGCCCTGACACAGGTGGTGCGCCTGTGACCCGCAGCATCATCCGGCTGTCCGGTGTGCTCGCGGTGCTGTTGATCGCGCTGCTGGCCAACCTCACGTACATCCAGGTCTTCAAGGCCGACGCCTATCGCACCGCGACCGGGAACTCCCGGGCCGTGCTGGAGGAGTACTCACGCGAACGGGGTCCGATCCTGGTCGGGCGCGAAGCCGTGGCCGAGAGTGTCGAGACCGACGGCGAACTCAAGTACCTGCGGCAGTACCCGCAGGGCGAGTTGTACGCGCCGGCCACTGGCTTCTACAGCCAGGTGTACGGGGCGACCGGGATCGAGAAGGCCGAGAACCCGGTGCTGTCCGGCTACGACGATCGCCTGCTTTTCGACCGGTTGCAGCAACTGTTCGCCGGGCGCGACCCACAGGGTGGGGCCGTGACGCTGACCCTCAACGCTGCGGCGCAACAGGCGGCCTTCGACGGACTCGCGGGACGCCCGGGTGCCGTCGCGGCGCTCGACCCCCGGACCGGCGAGATCTTGGCATTGGCCCAGTCTCCGTCGTTCGACCCCAACCTGCTGTCGTCGCACAAGTCCAAACAGATCCGCGACTACTACACCCAGTTGACCGACGACCCCGCCGAACCGTTGCTCAACCGACCCCTTGCGGCCGTGGATCCACCGGGCTCGGTGTTCAAGGTCGTCGTGGCCGCTGCCGCGCTGGAATCGGGCCGGTTCACGCCGCAGACGGTCATCCCCGGTCCGGCCACCTACACCCTGCCCGGCACCTCGACCCAGTTGCAGAACGCATCGCGCACCGCCTGCAGTCGTACCGACAAGGTGACGTTGACCGAAGCCCTGGTCGTGTCGTGCAACACGGCGTTCGCCTGGTTGGCGAACCAGTTGGGCGACGATGCGCTGCGGGCGCAGGCCGAGAAGTTCGGCTTCGGCACCACGTTCGATGTCCCCATGGCCGCTGCCGCCGGACGCTACCCCGACAACCCCGATCCGGCTCAGACCGCGCTGACCGGCATCGGACAGTATGAGGTCCGCACCAGCGCGATGAACATGGCCCAGGTCGTCGCAGCTGTGGCGCAGAACGGCAGTGTCATGAATCCGTTCCTGGTGAAGGAGATCAGCAGCCCGGAACTGAAGGTCCTCGACAGCACCAAGCCGACCGTCTTCGGTCAGGCCCTGAGTCCGGAACACTCGCAGGAGCTGACCGAAATGATGGTGCAGGTCGTGGAGCGGGGTACCGGCAGCGGTGGTGCGATCCCCGGCGTGCGGGTGGCGGGCAAGACCGGTACCGCCGAGACCGGCAACAGCGCCGACACGGTCTGGTTCGCATCGTTCGCCCCGGCCGACACTCCTCAGGTCGCGGTAGCGGTGGTCCTGCAAGGCGCCGGCGGCAGCGGCGGCAGCCTGGCGGCTCCGATCGCGCGTTCGGTGATGGAAGCCGTCCTCAACCGCTGACCCCGCCCGCGGCGCACAATCCCCGGCCGCGGGATGAGTAGCGGCGCAGCCGCGCATCGAAGCCAAGGCCCCCACCGACCCGCACCCCACCCCCCAAGGCCGCGGGGTGAGTAGCACGAAGCGCGTATCGAAGCCAAGGCCGACCTCCGACCCCCACCCGGACGCAACAACCGCCACCCAGGTGCAGCCCGGCACCAGCGGGCTTCGATACACCGCCTCCGGCGGCACTCACCCCGCAGACAGGCCGCACTCACCCCGCGGACTGGCGGCACTCACCCCGTAGAGTGCGGCACTCACCCGCAGAGGGGCGCCACCCAATGGGCGGGCGAGCAACCTGCGGACGGGTCGGTCGGACGGCTCCGGGCCTGCGTGGTTCATGATGGACGCAGGTATGCCTGAGGAGGCGCAGCGATGACTGACGATCCCACCGTCGGGGGCAACGTTCCCGAGCCCACGCCGCAGGATCCGACCGGGACCGGACCTGTCGTGCCCCCAGGGGCGGGCAAGACGATGCTCGGCGACCGGTACGAGATCGGTGACACGCTGGGCCGCGGCGGAATGGCCGAGGTGCACGAGGGCTATGACCTGCGTCTCGGACGCCGGGTGGCGGTCAAGATCCTGCGTCCGGAACTGGCGCGGGACCCATCGTTCCATCAGCGGTTCCGGCGCGAGGCGCACAGCGCCGCCGCGTTGAACCACCCCAACATCGTGGCCGTCTATGACACCGGCGAGGACACCCTCGGTTCCGGTCCCACCGCCGTGACCGTTCCCTACATCGTCATGGAGTACGTCGACGGCATGACGCTGCGGCAACTACTCGGCAGCGGTCGCCGCCTACTGCCGGAACGCGCCCTCGAGATCACCTCGGGCATCCTCGCGGCCTTGGACTACAGCCACCGGCACGGCATCGTGCACCGCGACATCAAGCCGGCCAACGTCATGCTCACCAAGAGCGGCGAGGTCAAGGTCATGGACTTCGGCATCGCGCGGGCGCTGGCCGCGCAGGGTCAGACCATGACCGCCACGTCGCAGGTCATGGGGACAGCACAGTACCTGTCACCGGAACAGGCCCGGGGCGAAGTGGTCGATGCCCGGTCGGACCTGTACTCGACCGGTTGTGTGATCTACGAACTGCTGACCGATCGGCCGCCTTTTGTGGGCGAGTCGCCCGTGTCCGTGGCCTATCAGCACGTCAGTGAGCAGCCGATCCCGCCGTC
Organism: uncultured Actinomycetes bacterium; assembly: GCA_964631645.1. GTDB lineage: Bacteria > Actinomycetota > Actinomycetes > S36-B12 > CAIWTL01. The sequence continues at coordinate 3,858 of CAZVYU010000029.1, read as the reverse complement.
GCAGCTGGACAGCCAGGTGACCCCGCAGATCGACGCGGTGGTCCTGCGAGCACTGGCCAAAGACCCGGATGCGCGGTACCAGACGGCCGCCGAGTTCAAGGCCGACGTCGACCGCGCCATCGTCGGAGCTCCCGTGACCGCGCCGGTGCCGGTGGTGCCGCCAGTCGCGGAACCGACCGCCATGATGGCGCCCGTCGCCACCCCCGAGGAAGAGGAGAAGAAGCGGAGCCCCTGGCTGTGGGTCGCCATCGGCGCCGGTGTCCTCCTGCTCGCCATCGGTGCGATCGCGCTGGCGTCCACGCTGTTCGGGAACTCCGAGACCGAGAAGGTCCAGGTGCCCAAGATCGTCGGGATGACCCTGACAGAAGCGGAGAACACACTCAACGCGCAGGGCCTGCGCCTGGGCACCGAGACCGCGCAGGCGTCGGACAAACCCGAGGGCACCGTCCTGTCACAGGAACCGACTCAAGGCGAGCAGATCGAGAAGGGCCAGGCGGTCGATGTCACGGTGTCCGGTGGTCCCGGTCAGACGGTCGTTCCCAACGTCGTGGGAATGACCAGCCCAGAGAACGCCTCCAAACAACTGGAACTGAGCAAGTTGAAACTGGGCGATGTCCAGACCCGCGACAGCGATCAGCCGCAGGGCTACGTCCTGAGCCAGTCACCGGAGCAGGGGACCAACGTCGATGTGGGAACCGAGGTCAACATCACGGTCTCCAACGGCTTGGTGACTGTTCCGGACGTGGTCGGGAGCAGCGAAGCCCAAGCACGCAGTGCCTTGTCGAATGTCGGCCTGAGTGTGTCGGCGACCAGTCAGGAGAGCAGCGAGACTCCGGGAACGGTGCTGGCGCAGAGTCCGAACGCCGGTTCGCAGGCGTCCCGTGGCGACACCGTGACGATCACCGTGGCCACCGCAGCTCCCACGCCGACGCCGACGCCCACGCCCACGACGACGAGTGGGAATCAGCAGAACCCGGATCGGCAGGGTCAGTCCGCGGCACCAAGCGCGCGCAACCCGGAGGGAACCGGCCAACGCCCCACCCCCCGGTGACCCCCGCCGCGGGGTGAGTAGCGCGCAGCGCGTATCGAAGCCAAGGCGGAGTACGGCCCACACCCGGGCAACCCCGAAGCACCAGCCCACCCCAGCGGGCTTCGATACACCGCCTCCGAGGCGGCACTCACCCCGCAGTCTCCGAGGTGTGCCGCTACTCGCGTTGACCTGCGGCCAGGCGGGCCACGACCGCCGAGTGGAACGCCGCCACCGACCCCCCCAGGGCGTCCAATTCCCCCGGCGTGAGCAGGACGGTCACCTCGCCGCCCGCCCCGCCGCGCAGCACCACGGGGGTTCCTGTCTCAGCCACGACCGCCTGGAGCTCCGGAGGCACCTCGTTGCGATGCATCAACGTCATCGAAAGGCCGGCCGACGCCAGCATCCGGTCCCACTCCGGTTTGCGGCGCCACGGCGAGTGCGTGATGTCGCACAGCGAGCAGTGCCTGCGCCCGAGGAACTTGCCGACCACGTAGGCCGCCTCGCCCACTGGTCCACCGTCCGCGTCGTAGACGCCGGTCAGTTGCTCTGCGCTGGCCATGTTCCACTTCACCACCGCTGACCCGCCGGCGCACCTTCAGGCGGGAGTAGTCGGTTCGGGGGCAGGTGCCCGGAACCCGGGATTGTGCTGGCACTCCAGTGCAAGAATCGAACGCCGGGCCGCGGCGCGGCCGCGAGGCGAGGGAGGCGCACATGAGTCACGTTGAAGATGCCCCGATCGGATACCCCGAAGTCTCGGACGACAAAGGTCTGAAGACGGGTGCCTTGGGGTTGGTCTCCAGCATCGTGATCGGAATGGCGTCCACTGCTCCCGCCTACAGTCTGGCCGCCAGCCTGGGGTTCGTCGTCGCGACCGTCAACGGTGACAGCATCGTCGGGGTCAAGGCGCCTGCGATCATGCTGTTGGCGTTCATCCCGATGTTCCTGATCGCCATCGCCTACCAGCAACTGAACAAGGCCGAACCTGACTGTGGCACGACCTTCACCTGGGCCAGTCGCGCGTTCGGACCGCGCGCCGGCTGGATCGGCGGATGGGGAATCATCGCCGCCGACGTCATCGTCATGGCCAACCTGGCCCAGATCGCCGGCGCCTACAGCTTCCAATTGGTCGGTCTCGACAGCCTGAGCGAATCGACGTTCTGGAGCATGGTCGCCGGGGTCGTGTGGATCATCATCATGACCTACATCTGCTACCGCGGGATCGAAGTCTCGGCGCGTCTGCAGTACGCGCTCCTCGGGATCGAAGTGATCATCCTCGTGGCGTTCTCCGTCATCGCGCTGACCAAGGTCTACACCGGCAACGCAACTCCCGAGTCCCTGACACCGAGCCTCGACTGGCTGTGGCCCTCGGGGTTGAGCCTGAGTGCGCTGGTCACCGCCACGCTCATCGCGGTCTTCATCTACTGGGGCTGGGACACGGCAGTCTCGGTCAACGAAGAGACCAAGGATCCGGACAAGACGCCCGGCCGTGCGGCGATCATCTCCACGCTGCTCCTTCTGCTCACCTACGCGATCGTGAGTGTGGCCACGGTGGCGTTCGCAGGAACCAGTGAAGAAGGGCTGGGCTTGGCCAACCCCGAGAACTCCGATGACGTATTCGGTGCGCTGGGACCGACAGTCTTCGGTGACTCGATGATGGGTCGGGGCATGGAGATCCTGCTGATCCTGTCGGTGCTGTCGAGTGCGGCGGCATCCACCCAGACCACGATCCTTCCGACCGCCCGGACGACTCTCGCGATGGGTGCCTACAAGGCACTGCCGGCGACTTTCGCCAAGATCCATCCCCGGTACCTGACCCCATCGGTGGCAACGATCTGGATGGGTGCCGTCTCCATCCTCTTCTACATGGGGCTCACGCTGGTGAGCGAGAACGTGCTCGCCGACAGCATCGCCGCCGTGGGTCTGATGATCGCGTTCTACTACGGACTCACCGGCTTCGCGGCGGTGTGGTTCTACCGCCATGACCTGACCAAGAGCATCAACAACTTCTTCATGAAGGGACTGCTGCCGTTCCTGGGGGGACTCATGCTGCTGGGTGCCTTCGTCATCGCGTCGATGCAGTACGCGGATCCCGAGTACGGCAGCACCACATTGTGGGGAATCGGTGGTGTCTTCATCCTCGGGATCGGGGCTTTGCTGCTCGGGGTGGTCTTCATGGTCATCTGGAACGTGATCGCCCCGCCCTTCTTCCGGGGCGAGACCTTGGACAAGCGCCACTCGGGCGACCTCGTCTTGAGCGGAGAGCCGTTGGAAAGTGTGGTCGTGGGCCTGCCCGACTCGGGCCTGCCCGATCTGGTGATCGCCCCCGACTTGTCCAACCTGCCCGAGGGAACAGAGGCACTCGACCTGGAGACCGGGGTCTCGGTGGACGACACCGGAGAACTGCGCGCCCTGCGCGACCTTCCGCCCAAGGACCCCACGGACGACCCCGACAAGGGCCCCGCCTGACCTCCGCCCCCCCGCCGCGGGGTGAGTAAGGCGGGGACAGGCCCACGCGCCGCGGGGTGAGTAGCGGCGCAGCCGCGTATCGCCCCACCCGCCGCGGGTGAGTAGGCGGGGACAGGCCCACCCGCCGCGGGGTGAGTAGCGGCGCAGCCGCGTATCGAAGCCAAGGCGGAGTTCGGCCCGCACCAGCAGACCACCCCGGGTACGAGCCGCTGAAGGCCGTCGGCACCCGCAGTCTCTGGGTGACCGCCGACCTGGGGCGGTTTCGATACGCGGGCTCACGCCCGCTACTCAACCCGCAGGCCCCTGGCCGACAACGCGACCACAGAACAGCGACCCACCACCTACCGACCGACACCCGCCGC
>CAZVYU010000028.1:6364-24904 GCA_964631645.1 uncultured Actinomycetes bacterium | reverse complement strand
GTCAGGCGATCAGACCGCGCCGGAACCCCTCGGCCACGGCGTGGCCCCGATCGCTGACCTCGAGTTTGCGGAACAGTCGTCGGGCGTGGGTCTTCACCGTGTCTTCGGACAGGAACAACTCGCGGCCGATCTGGGCGTTGCTCAGTCCTTCGCTCATCCCCCGCAGCACCTGCTGCTCCCGTTCAGTGAGCCCGGGATCCTCCGCCCGCCGCTGCTGCGGCAGGCCGGCTGTCGCGGAGTCGTCGCCCTGAGACGCGGCCAGCACCGCCGCCACTTCCTGTGGTGACGCGTCCTTCGCGATGTACCCCTGGGCACCCTGGGACACCGCTTCGGCCACCTGCTGGGGGCTTTCGCCCGACGTGAGCATCAGGATGGTGACCCGGCGATCAAGTTCATGGAGCCGACGGACCGCTTCACATCCGCCCATGCCCGGCATCTGGACGTCCAGGAGGACCACGTCGGGACGTTCCACGGGATAGCGCGCCAGCAGCTCCTCGCCGCTGGCCGCGGTACTGATCGTGCTGACGTCCGGGATGGCCCCGAGGCAGCGCCGCACCGCCGCCCGCACCGCGGGCGAGTCGTCGCAGACCATGATCGAGACCACGGGCTCATCCTGCCCGTCGCCGCAAGGCCTTACGACGCGGACGTCCGACTTGTCCGATCTGTGTCGGTTGTCGGCCCACTGGCTGCCGCGCGCCACGCGGTGATGTCCGGTCTTGCCAGCCAGGTGGCGCCGACTCCGGTCGGCAACCGAGGGGCGATATAGGCCACGGCGCGGACTGCCGCCGCCTCCTGGCCCGGCTCGGCGCGATCGCCGAGCACGGCGACCATCGGCCACACCAACGGCCACAGCCCACCGCGCACCGCCTCGGTCAGTGCTGGTCGGATCAGCCGCACTGACCGCTCCGGCTCGCGCACGCGCAGGGTCGCTGCCAGGAAGAGGCGACTCTTGATCTCGTGGCGCGGACCCCACGCGAGGGACAGTCGCAGTGCCCGTTCGGCGTGACGGGTGGCCGCCCGACCGTGCCCCTGCAGAAGGGCGATCTCACAGGAGACCCAGGAGCGCCGGATGTCGTCCCGGACGTCGCGAGGGCGAACCGTGGTCAGGATCCGGGCAGCACCGGAGGCGTCGGCGACTCCGACCCGGTCGGCGGCCAGACCGATCCACCCGTCGGCGACCGCGGTCCGGGTCGCCCGCGCGTCCCAGGACATGGCCGTCCGATGGGCGTCGAGTTGCCGCAACCCCGAGGCGATGCGAGCACTCGACAGAGCCCCGATCTCGCCACCGCTCGCTGCGGTGACCCGCAGGAGCCGCAATGACTGACCGAAATCACCGCGAGCCTGAAGCAACACCCCGCGCGCCCAGCGCGCCCACGGGTCATCCGCCCCATCGAGCAGCGCCAACCCTTCGCCGGGCAACCGGCGCACGGCGGCCCATGCCTGGCGCCGGTCGTCCGTCACTGGGACAGCAGTTCCACGGCCGCTGCCAGGCTGTCGGGCCGCTCCACATCCGTCACCGACTGTCCTGCCCAGCCCGGTCCCGCCAGGACGACCCCCGCGGCCGGACGCTGCCGCGGGATCGAATCGACGATCTCTGGATCGGCGAGACCACTCTGCTGCGCCCACCACACGATCCGTCGCGGACGCAGTCGGGTGACGGCGTCGGCGACGGCCTCCATCGGGACCCGGGAACCGAGCCCCACGACAGGCACGCCGGCCTCGCGCAGCGCGGCTTCCAACGCCACCAACGGGAGGGCATGGAGTTCGTCCGGCACACAGGCCAGGAGCACCGGGCGCCGATCCGAGACCACCGGCTCGCCATACGCCCTAAGAGCAGCCGTGACGGCATCGGAGGTGATGTGTTCGATCTCGATGCCCCGTTTGGTGCGGTACCAGCGGTCACCCAGGGCGACCATCACCGGTGTGATCACCTGCTCCCAGGCGGCCACGACCCCGTGCTCATCCATGAGTTCCGTGACGATGCGCGAGATGGCGGTGGCGTCCAGGCTGACTGCGGCCCGGGCCAACCCACGCTGAGCCTCATCGCCGTCGGGCAGCGGGAGTACGTGGCCGCCGCCGGGATGGCCGCCGGTCGCGGGACGGGGCACATCCTGCAACGCTTCCGGCCCGAGTTCCAGGCACGCGGCCACGGCCTCACCAGGCGGCACTCCGCCCTCAACCATGTGCTGCACGACATGCAGCCGGGCCAGATCCAGGGCGTTGTAACGACGGTGACCACCCGCGGTCCGTTCACTGGGTCCCAGGCCATAGCGACGGTGCCAGGTGCGCAACGTCGCCGCCGTCAGACCCACCCGGGCCGCTGCTTCTGCGACGGACAACGCCGGCTCGGGATCGGCCACCCCTGCAGTGTGGTCAAGGGGGGACGCGGAAGCCACAACAGAAGTCATATTGAGCAGTGTTCCATCTTGACTAAGTTTTGCAACACTTCTAGGGTGGAGGCACGGCAGCGGACCACAGAGCCTGCTCCGACGACCGCGAGGGAAGGACCCACCATGGCGAATCTGAAGCGTCTCCCCGGACCCAATGCCGACGTATGGGATTGGCAGTTGGACGCAGCCTGCCGTGGGATGGATTCCGGCGTGTTCTTCCACCCTGACCGCGAGCGCGGCGAGGCACGCGAGACCAGGGAAGCCGCGGCCAAGGCAGTGTGCGGCGCCTGTCCGGTGCGTACGCAATGCCTGGAGCACGCGCTCGCCGTGCGCGAACCCTACGGCGTCTGGGGCGGTCTGTCGGAACACGAGCGGGCCGAGTTGATTGCCGCTCGCCGCAGCCGTCGCACCGCCGCCTGCTGAACCATCGCGACCGCTGAGGAGGGGCGCCTCGTGGGCGCCCCTCCTCAGCGAATCCGTTCAGTGGCTGTGGCCGCCCGGTCCGTGACTATGGCCGTGACCGTGGCCCGTGTCGTCCTCGTCATCCTCGGGTTTTTCGACCACCAGTGCCTCGGTGGTCAACAGAAGACCCGCGATCGAGACGGCGTTCTGCAGCGCGGAGCGCGTCACCTTGACGGGGTCGATGACCCCGTCGGCGATCAGGTCGCCGTACTCGCCGGTCGATGCGTTCCAACCCTTACCGCTCTCTGCGACCTTGTGCACCACCACGGCGCCGGGCTCGCCGGCGTTCTCCGCGATCCAACGCAGCGGCTCCGCCAGCGACCGGCGCACCACCTGCACCCCGACTCCCTCGTCTCCCGGCAGATCCAGCCCGTCCAGCGCCTTCGCGGCCTGTACCAGCGCTGATCCACCTCCGGGCACGATGCCCTCCTCCAGTGCGGCACGGGTGGCCGACACCGCGTCCTCGATACGGTGCTTGCGCTCCTTCATCTCGACCTCGGTGGCGGCACCGACCTTGATGACACAGACCCCACCGGACAACTTCGCCAGCCGCTCGCCGAGCTTCTCGCGGTCCCAGTCGGAATCGGTGCCCTCCATCTCCCGGCGGATCTGCGCGACCCGGTCCTGCACGGCCTCGTGGTCTCCGCCGCCTTCGACGATGGTGGTCGTGTCCTTGGTGACGACCACACGGCGGGCCTTGCCCAGCACCTCGGAGCCCACCTGGTCGAGCTTGAGCCCGATCTCCTCGGTCACCACCGTGGCGCCGGTCAGCACAGCCATGTCCTGCAACATCGCCTTCCGGCGATCGCCGAACGCGGGGGCCTTCACCGCCACCGCCGTCAGAGTGCCCCGGACCCGGTTCACGACCAGGGTGCTCAGTGCCTCGCCGTCGACGTCCTCGGCGATGATCAGCAACGGGGCCGCGGACTGGACCGTGGCTTCAAGGATCGGCAGCAGATCGTTGATCGCACTGATCTTGCCGTTCACCAGCAGCACCGCCGCGTCGTCGAGGACGGCCTCCATCCGCTCGGTGTCGGTGATGAAGTACGGCGAGATGTAGCCCTTGTCGAACTGCATGCCCTCGGTGAACTCCAGCTCCACGCCGGTCGTTTGAGCGTCCTCGACCGAGATGACGCCGTCCTTGCCGACCTTCGCGAACGCCTGCGCGATCAGGGCACCCACCTCGGGGTCCTGCGACGAGACGGTGGCCACCTGGCCGGTCTCACCCTCACCATCGACCTGCCGGGCGTCCGCCAACAGCTGATCGACGACGGCCTGACAGGCGGTATCCATGCCGCGCTTCAACGCGATCGGCGACGCCCCGGCCGTGACGACCTTCAGTCCTTGGTGGACCAACGCCTGGGCCAGCACGGTGGCAGTGGTCGTCCCATCGCCGGCGATGTCGTTGGTCTTGGTGGCGACCTCTTTGACCAGCTGCGCCCCCAAGTTCTCGTAGGGGTCCTCCAGCTCGATCTCGCGGGCGATCGTGACACCGTCGTTGGTGATGGTGGGCGCGCCCCACGACTTGTCGATGACCACGTTGCGGCCGCGCGGGCCAAGTGTCACCCGCACGGTGTCGGCGAGGGCGTCGACCCCTCGCTCGAGGGACGAGCGGGCGTCGGAGTCGAATTCCAGGATCTTGGGCATGAGGTTCCTCGGGTCTGCGAACGGTGATGAATGGAAGCGTTGTGACGAAGCCGGATGGAGTGGAGACAGCACCGCCCCGGAGGCCCACAGCGGGCCGCCGGGGCGGTGACTGAACTAGCGGGAGATCACTTCTCCACGATCGCGAGCACGTCGCGAGCGGACAGGATCAGGTACTCCTCGTTGTTGTACTTGACCTCGGTACCGCCGTACTTGCTGTAGATCACGGTGTCGCCGACGGAGATATCGAGGGGAATACGGTTCTCCCCCTCGTCGTCGAATCGACCGGGACCCACGGCCAGGACTTTGCCCTCCTGGGGCTTCTCCTTGGCGGTATCCGGAATGACCAGACCCGAAGCAGTGGTCTGCTCGGCGTCCAGCGGCTGGACCAGGATGCGGTCCTCTAGCGGCTTGATGGAGACTGACACGCCTCAACCTCCCCCTCACGGGATTAGGTGAACGAACGGTTGGCAATGGCCGGATCGACGACGTCGTCGCGGGACCGCCAACGGTCCGACCGATTGGCACTTCCCAAGGGAGAGTGCCAGATCTCACCCTAGAGTTCGATTAGCACTCCGTCAAGCCGAGTGCCAGCCGGTGCGCCCTACTCTGGTCGGGTGCCCCCTGCCATCCCGCCCAGCGCTTGGCGGGCCGCGGCGCATCTGAACGACCGACCGGCGCCGGCCGAACTGACCGCTGCCCGGGCCCGCTGTCCCGGACTCTCCGACGAGGAATGGCGCGTCTGCGTCGAACAGACCCTATTGCGGCGACGGGCCCGGTCCACCCTGGGTCCGGCAGCCGACCATCTGTGGTTCACCGACCAGGGACTCCAACAGGCCAGTCACCCGGCCGTCGCCGGGCGCAGGGCCCGGCTCCTGGTCGATCAGGGCGAAACGCACCTGCTGGACCTCAGTTGTGGACTGGGGCTGGACGCCGTGGCCGCACAGCGTTCGGGCCTCATCGTCAGGGCCGTCGAGCAGGACCCGCGCACCGCCGACTACGCCTCGGCCAACCTCGGGTTGACGGTTCGGATCGCGGACGCCCGCCACGAGCCACTCCCGTCCGGCACCGTGGCTTTTGTCGACCCAGCCCGGCGTCAGGGATTCGACACGCACGGAACCGCGCGACGAGCCTTCGACCCGGAGCAGTGGCAGCCGCCCTGGTCGTGGACCCAGGAACTCCTGCGGCGGCATCCCCGCACTCTCGTCAAGGCTGCCCCGGGGCTGCCGCATGACCTGATCCCCACCGACACCGCCGTCGAATGGGTCAGCGTGGCGGGCCACCTCGTCGAGACGACGGTGTGGGGCGCGGACGTGCGCGCCGATCGGCCGCCTCGCGCCGCCGTCCTGCTCACCCCCGGAAAGGACCCGTGGCAGGCCACCGAGACCCTGCTGCCGACCACCGCAGGGGAACGGAGCGCACCATCGGGGGCCCTCGGTTCGTGGCTGCTCGAACCGGATCCGGCAATCATCCGCGGGCACCTGTTGGCGGAGTTGTGCGACCTGACCGGGGGTCATCTGGTCAGCGACGGCATCGCCTACGTGACCGGCACCGGCGACTGTGACGGTTCGTGGGGACGGACGTCACATGTGGAGGCGGTTCTCCCGGCCCGACCGAAGGTGCTGCGCGGCGAACTGCGTCGCCGTGGAATCGGGCATGTCGAGATCCGCACCCGGGGGCTCAACTGGGACCCGCAGTCACTGCGCCGAGAACTGCGCCTGCCCGGTGGTCCGGCCGGAGCGCAACTGGTGTTCACCCGGCTGCAGGGACGGGCCGCCGCCGTGTTGGTCAGCGACTGACGATGTCAGTGACGGGCAGACCGGAATCCGCCGGGAAGGACAGGTCGCTCGGCGGAAGGCCCCGTTCGACGGCCAGCGCCCCCAAAGCCGCGACCATTGCACCGTTGTCGGTACACAAGCCAGGCGGTGGTACTCGCAGTCGCAGGCCCCGCGTGGCGCATCGTTCTTCGGCCAGCGCCCGCAGGCGGGAGTTCGCGGCCACGCCACCGCCGATGACCAGGGTGTCGGCTCCCACGTCGACGCAGGCGGCGACCGCCTTGGCGACCAGGACGTCGGCGACCGCCTCCTGAAAACTGGCCGCCACGTCGGCGATCGGAACGGGCTCGCCGTCGGCGGCCCGCTGCTCCACCCACCGTGCCACCGCGGTCTTGAGACCGCTGAACGAGAAGTCGTAGCGATACCGCTCAGCGTCCTTGGGTGCCGTCAGACCGCGAGGGAAGGAGATCGCCGTGGCATCACCACTGCGGGCGGCCTCATCGATCGGCGGGCCGCCGGGGAACGGCAAGCCCAGCAGCCGGGCGACCTTGTCGAACGCCTCGCCGGCAGCGTCGTCGATCGTGGCTCCCAGCGGACGCACGTCGGTGACGACATCGGCCACGTGCAGCAGCGAGCTGTGTCCGCCCGACACCAACAGGGCCACACACCCTGGCGGCAGCGGTCCGGAGACCAACGTGTCGACGGCCACGTGTGCCGACAGATGGTTGACCCCGTAGATCGGCCGGTCCAACGCCAGCGCCAGCCCCTTGGCCCCGCCCACTCCCACCACCAGCGCGCCGGCCAACCCCGGGCCGGCCGTGACCGCCAGGGCATCGATGTCGGCCGGGACCATTCCCGCCTCGGCGCAGGCGCGTTCGACCGTGGGCAGAAGGTCGGCGAGATGGGCGCGACTGGCGACCTCGGGGACGATCCCGCCGTAGCGCGCATGCTCGGGCGCGCTGCTGGCCAGGGTGTTGGCGCGCAGGTGTCCCCCGACGACGATCCCCACGCCGGTCTCGTCGCACGACGTCTCGATCCCCAGCACCACAGGACCGTCGGACGCGCTGCTCGGCCGGTCAGACACCGGGCACCTCCGTGAGCGGGACCGGCTCGTGGCGCCGCAGCCGCATGGTGATCGCGTCCATGCCGTCGGCGTAGTAGCGCGGTCGTCGGCCCAGGCGCAGGAAACCGAAGTGGGTGTAGAGCGCCAGGGCGGCCGCGTTGTCGGCGCGCACCTCGAGGAACACCCGCGTGCAGTCCTCGTCCCACGCCACGGCGAGCAGCTCCTGCATGAGCAACGTGCCGATGCCTTGTCCCCGGTGCGAGCCGGCTACCGCCATGGTCTGCACGTCCGCATCCGGCGGGCTGAGGAACAGCCCGGCGTAGCCGACCGGACGCCCGTCGTCGTCGGCGATCAGATAGCGCCGGGTTTCGCGGGTCAGTTCGTCGACCATCTGCTCGCGGCGCCACGCCGTGGTGGGGAACGAGTCCGCTTCGATGAGCATCAGGGAATCTACGTCCGTCGGTCGAGCCGCTCGGATGACGGTCATGGCCGCCACCCGTGCGCCGTCGACCAGGTCACATCGGGGCGGCGCAGATAGTCGGGCTGAAGACTGCCGTCGGCTCCGGCGGCCAGAACCCTGGCCGCACTCGTGGCGAGGGCGTCGGGATCGATCACCGTCGTCCCACGCATGCGCCGATCGTCCGAGGTGAGCAGTTCGGTGTCCCCCACTGCCCGTTGCGCGCCGATGAGACCGGCCGCCTCGGCCCGCGGAAGCACAACCGGTGGCTCCGCGCGTACCCCGGCCCGATAGGGCGCCGCGAACAGCTCCCCGCGGCGGGCGTCCAGCACGACCCAGCCGTCCGCGAGTCCCGTGGCCACCGCCACCGGATCCAGCGAACACACTCCGCTCACCGGGATCCCGCGCGCCCATCCGAACACGCCGGCAAAAGCGAGCCCCACTCGCAGACCGGTGAACGACCCCGGACCCCGACCGGCCACCACCGCCGTCGCCGGTCCGACCGCCAGCGCCTGTGCCACCAAGGGAGCCAGCTCCTCGGCATGGGCGCGGGGTCGGCTGCCGACACCGGCGAATCGCGTCGCCCCGGTGTCATCGGTCAGTGCCACCACGGCCCGGTCGCCGGAGGTGTCGAGGGCGAGGATCACGCTGTCCCGCCCATCGCCCGCCCGACCTCTTCCACGCGGTCATCGTCCCATCCCGGTCCGACGCCGCGGACCGTCACGTGCCGGTCCTCGTCCCCGCTCCCGGAACTGCGTGAGATCTGGATCGACAACCATCCGTCCGCCACGGCGGGCATCACGGACTCGCCCCACTCCACCACCGTCACCACCGACTCGGGGTCACCCACGATGTCGGCGAAGTCGTCGTCCGCACCCAAGCGGTACGCATCGCAGTGGACCAGGTCCACCCGGTCCCCGCGGTGTCGGCGACTGATCACGAAGGTGGGACTGTTCACCGGGCCCGCGACGCCCAGCCCTTCAGCCACACCACGCGTGAACGTCGTCTTGCCGGCCCCCAACGGCCCGGTGAGACAGACCGCGTCACCCGGGCCCAGCAGTCGGGCCAGGGCCCGGCCGGCGGCCACCATGGTGTCGTCGTCGGGAACGATCACCGCGACCGGACCGTGGCCAGCAACTCCTCGAGTCGGGCATTCACCTCGTCGTGGCGTTCGGTGATCACCATGTGGCCGCTGCGCGGCAACACCACCAACTCCGCTCCGGGAACCCGGCGCACGATCTCGCGACTGTGACTGTCGGGGGTCAGCGCGTCCGTGTCACCCACGATCACCAGGGTCTGCACCCGTTCCAGCGCTGCCAACGCTTCGAGCTTGTCGTGCCGCCCGAACTCCGGGAGGTACTCGGCCACCACTTCGATCGGGGTGGAGTCGAGGAGATCGGCCACAAACCGGGCCTGACCGCGCGAGACGGGACCGCCGAACGACAAGCGCTTGGTCAGGAGGAACTCCAGGTCGGTGGTGCGGGTCCGACGGCGGTCAAGCCGCTCCGCCCGGGCGATCATGGCAGCGGCCAACTGGTCGGTGCGGCCCTGCATGACCCGGGCCGCACGGGCGGGAAGCCGGAACGTGACCTCGGACAGCCGACCCGAGCTGGTCGCGACCAGACCCACGCCCTGAACCCGACCCCCGAACAGTTCCGGCTGCTCGTCGGCAAGACCCATGATGGTCATGCCCCCCATGGAGTGGCCCACCAGGATGAGGGTCCCGGTCGGAGCACATTCGTCGATGACGCGGCCCAGGTCGCGGCCCAACTGGTTGATGGTGTGAGTGTCGGCGGGAGCCCGGCCGCTCCGGCCGTGGGAGCGCTGGTCCCAGAAGACCAGTCGGGCTTTGCCCCGCAGGTCGCGGCGCTGGAAGTGCCACGTGTCGAGGTTGAGCGAGTATCCGTGGCTGAACACGATGGTGATGTCCGCCATGGCCGGGTCGTCCGGTTCATCGATCTCGGCGTACAAACGCGTGCCATCGTCCGCGGTCACCCGTACCGGGCTCGAGTGGAGGGAACCGAACGGTTCGTCCTCGTCGAGCAGCGACCGGAACACACCGCGCATCAGCAGCCGTTCGACCACTGCACCGGTCGCCGCTCCGGCCGCCACCGCGAGTGCGACCGCCCCGACCTCGGTCGCCCGCTTCACGCTGCCCCACCCAGGTGTCGGCGAGGCAGCCGCGGCCCCAAGCGGGTGACGATCTCGTAGTTGATCGTCCCGCACGCAGTGGCCCATTCGTCGGCGGTGGGCTCGCCGTGGCTGCCGGCGCCGAACAGTTGCACGTCGTCGCCGGCCCGCACTTTGGCGTCGCCGATGTCCACCACGATCTGGTCCATCGCCACAGTCCCGGACACGCTGTACCGCACCCCCTGGATGGATAGCGGAATCCGGCCGGAGCCGGACCGGGGGACCCCGTCGGCGTATCCCACCGGGATCAACGCGAGCTGGGTCGAACGACGCGTGCGGTAGCGATGGCCGTAGGAGACGCCGTGACCCCCGGGCACCCGCTTGACCAAGGCGACTTTGGCAGTGACCCGCATGGCGGGGATCAGCCCCAGCGATGCCGAGGTGCCGACCGCGGGCCCGGGGCTGAGCCCGTAGACCGCGATCCCGCAGCGGACCATGTCGAAGCGGGCGTCGGGATGCACCAACGTGCCGGCGCTGTTGGCGAGGTGTCGCAGGCGCGGTTCCACCCCCGCCTCGGCGACCGCATCGAGAGCGGCGTGGAACTGTTCGATCTGGCGTCGGGTGGTCCCCGATTCGGGTTCGTCGGCGGAAGCGAGGTGGCTCCAGACCCCGACGATCTCGACCACCCCCCGGTCTTGTCGGCCCCGGGCGGCATCCACCAGGCTCGGCCACTGATCGGGCATGGCGCCACTGCGGCCCAGCCCCGTGTCGACCTTCAGGTGGATGGGGGCCCGCTGGCCCACCTTGACCGCAGCGGCGACGACCTGCTGCAACTGGTCCAACGACGCGACCGACAACTCCACCCGCCGTTCGACACACTCGGCCAGGTCGTCCTCGGGCGCGTACAGCCACGCCATCAGCGGGCCCCCGTCGCCGGATTCACGCACGGCGATGGCCTCCTCGGGCAGTGCGACCCCCAAGTACTGGGTTCCCGCCGCGCGGGCGGCACGCGCACTCGGCACCATGCCGTGCCCGTAGCCATCCGCTTTCACCACTGCCAGCAGTTCACTGTCGCCGGCGGCAGCCTTCAACCGCAGGACGTTGCTCCCGATCGCTGCCAGGTTGATCTCCGCTGCGGCACGCATAGGGCGATTCTCCCCTGTCGCCGGGGACGGATGCACGCACGGTTCGGGACGTTGGTCCTGGGCCATCCGAGGGCCAAACGAGCCCGGTGAGCAGATGTTCGCATTTCGTTCATCCAGCGTTCACTCAGCACGCCTCGTCGTCACCTGCGATGCCCCACTATGAAAGAAGTCCGTCACTCCCCGTTCCCGGGGAGTGCTGAAGTGAAGGGTCGTAGGGGTGGACATTCTCCTGATCTCCGTCATCGTGCTGGTTGCCCTGGCGCTCATCTTCGACTTCACCAATGGATTCCACGACGCCGCCAACACGGTCGCCACAGTCGTCGCCACCCGCGCCCTCCCCGCGAAATGGGCCCCGGCGTTCGCCGCGATCTTCAACTTCCTCGCCTACTTCGTCGTCGGCACGGCCGTAGCCAGCACCATCGCAAAGACCGTCGACTCGAAGTTCGCGGGGACGGCGGTCGTATTCGCGGCGCTCTTCGCCGCCGTGGCCTGGAACTACATCACCTGGCATCTGGGGATGCCCTCCTCGTCCAGCCACGCCATCATCGGCGGCCTGGTGGGCGCCGGGCTGGCCGCGGGTGGCTTCGCCGCGATCTCCTGGGACAGCGTGAGCAAGGCGGCCATCGGCATCGTGGCATCCCCAGCTGTCGCCATCGCGATCGCCTTCGTCGCGTTCTACCTGATCCTCGGGATCCAGCGGCTGCTGAAGTGGCACGACAATCACCCGGTCTTCAAGGGGCTGCAGTTGTTGTCGTCCGCTGCTCTGTCGTTCGGACACGGCGCCAACGATGCGCAGAAGACCATGGGCGTCATCGCAGCGCTGCTCCTCGGCGCCGGGTACACGTCGGTCGGGGCCGACGGCAAGAGCATCGAGGTCCCCGAGTGGGTCGCGTTGGCTTCCTATTCGGCGATCGCCATCGGCACCTTGTGGGGGGGCTGGAAGATCATCGAGACCATGGGCCTGAAGATCACCACCCTGCACGCCAACTCCGGTGCGGCCGCCAACATCGGCTCCACCACCGCCATCTTCGGAGCGACATCGATGGGGGTCCCGATCTCCACCACCCACGCGGCTGCCAGCTCCGTCGTCGGCGCCGGCGTGGCTTCCGGCAAGGGCGCCAACTGGAAGGTCGTCGGCGAGATGGTCCTGGCGTGGGTCGTCACGATCCCCGCCGCCTGCGCCATCTCCTTCATCATGTTCCGACTCACCCAATTGCCCACCGCACTCGCGTGGATCACGGTGGGCACCATCGTGGCCGCCTTCACCGGCTGGGCCATCTGGGCCATGTTGCACACGATCCACGCCGACGACGTCGAGGCCGAGATCCCCTCGGAGAACCAGCTTGAGAAGCCTCTCCCGGCCCACCCCCACCTGTCGGGCCACGGTCCGGTCGAGTGACCGCCCGGACCCCTGGTCCGACCGATATCTGCAACCACCCGCTACCTGGGTGACTCTGGGTGAGCAAACCGTGGCGTCTGCGTGACACTGTGTCCGGGTGATCGTCGGGATCGGGGTTGACCTCGTCAACGTGGCCAAGTTCGGGGCCACCGTGACCCGCACGCCCGGCTTCGCCGACTCGCTGTTCACCGCGCGCGAGCGGAAGGACGAACTCGGCGGCGACCGGTCGGTCGCCTCACTGGCCGGTCGGTACGCCGCCAAGGAGGCCACCGCCAAGGCCCTCGGCGTGGCCCCCGGCGCCGGGGGGCCCGACTGCGGAGTGGGCGTGGGGCCCGATGGACGCCCCGACCATGCGCTGCGGGGGGTGGGGGCTGTGGCGGCGGGCGGACTGGGGGTCACGACATTGCACCTGTCGCTGGCCGTGGAGGGCGACGTCGCGATCGCGTACGTTGTCGCAGAGGGAAGTGTGACGCTCGACGGGGCCGTCCCACGCCGTATGGCGACTTCCCGATGACCCGGACGGAGCCGACGGCATGAGAGCAATCACCCCTGGCTGGGGTCTGGTCGCCGCGGGCGCCCTGGCTGTCGCCACCATGACGAGTCCCGCGAACGCCGCTCCGCCACCGGGCGCTCAGGAGTCCAGAACCCAGACCGTATGGCTGTGTCGCCCCGGTCTGAATGGAGATCCTTGCGACGGGAGTCTGCGTACGACGGATCAACGCACGGGCCGGGTCTGGACGCCTCAGCGGGCCCACCGGCCACCGGTCGACTGCTTCTACCTGTACCCGACCGTGAGCACCCAGACCGGGATGAACGCCACTCTGGCCATCGAGGCCGCCCAGCGCTCCATCGCCGAGTATCAGGCCGCGCGCTTCTCGACGGTGTGTCGTGTGGTGGCCCCTATGTACCGCCAGGTCACGCTCGCGGGCCTGGGCGGAGTCGCCACCCGGGCGGACTGGCGGACCGCCTACCGCAGTGCCCGGGCTGGGTGGCGGGCGTACCTGCACCGGTACAACGACGGTCGCGGGTTCGTGCTCATCGGCCACTCCCAGGGCTCCTACCTGCTGCGCAAACTCATCACCCACGAGATCGACGACAAGCCGGCGCTGATGCGACGTTTCGTCGGCGCCGTCCTACCGGGCACGTCGATAGCCGTGCCGCGCGGACGCCTGGTGGGTGGGGACTTCCGGTCGATCCCGGCCTGCTCCCGGCCGCGCGAGGCCGGATGTGTCCAGAGCTGGGCCACCTACAACGATCTGACCCCTGCCCGAGACGCGATCTTCGGCCGGGTCGACGATCGGTCGAGGAAGGCTCGCGACCGCTACGAGGCCATGTGCACCGCACCGGCGGCCATCGCCGGTGGCCCGGCCCGTTACCGGGGATTGAAACCATCCGCGGCGCCGGCCAGCCCCTTCGACATCGGCCTCAGCATCATGTTCTCGGGTGACGTCCCCACCGCCCCCACGCCGTGGGTCAAGCCCGGCGCCGCCTACCGCGGCTCGTGTGTGCGGAAAGCCGGATCCCACTACCTGAATCTGCGGCCTCTGGGATCAGCACCCACTCTCATCCCCTCGCCCGACCCACGATGGGGGCTCCACCTGCTGGACGTCAACGGGGCCCTGCCGCAGTTGCTCACGAGCGTCCGCCACCAGATCCGGTCCTTCACCCGGGTCAAATAGCACGGTCGCCGCCGCACGGCCCAGGGCAGGCGAGCGCATGCCCGAACGGCATAGGGTCGAAAGGTGCGCCTGGCCTATGACGTCGCTGCCGTCTATGCAGCGGAAGCATCGTTGATGAAGCAGGTCCCGTCCGAGCAGCTCATGGCGGTGGCCGCGCAGGGCGTGGCCGCCACCGTGGTGGACGCCTTGCGCGGAGTCGGACGGATCGCCGGGACCCCCGTGGTCCTCATCGTAGGCTCGGGCAACAACGGCGGCGACGCACTCTTTGCCGGAGCGCTCCTGGCGCGGCGCGGCCTGTCGGTCAAGGCCATCACGGTCAGCGACACCTTCCACGACGCAGGGGCGCAGGCGCTCCTGGCGGCCGGCGGCCGGCTTCTGGGGGTTGCCGAGGGGATGGCCGCCATGGCCGATGCAGCCGTGGTGATCGACGGCATCGTCGGCATCGGGGCACGCGGTCCGCTGCGGCCCGAAGCGGCAACGGTGGTGCAGGCCATCCCCGCCGGGGCCGCGGTCTTCGCGGTCGACCTTCCCAGCGGGGTGGACCCCGATACCGGCGCCATCGCCACCCCCTGTGTCCGTGCCGATGTCACCGTGACCTTCGGTACGTGGAAGCCAGGTCAGTTCCTCCCGCCGGGACGCGACCACTGCGGAATCGTGGAGAAGATCGACATCGGGCTCGATCCCCATCTGGCGAGTCTGTCGCCCGCCTTCCAGGTGATGACGCTGGCGGACGCGGCCGCGTTCTACCAGGCCCCGAGAGAGACCTCGTACAAGTACAACCATGGCGTCCCCGGGGTCTGCGCGGGCTCGCCCGAGTATCCGGGCGCCCCGCACATGGTCGTGGGTGCAGCCCGACACGCGGGCGTGGGGATGGTGCGACTGTGGCAGGACGCGGCACCACAGGTCGCGGCCTCGGTGGTCGAACGTTTCCCCGATGTGGTGTGCACCGGTGGGCCGCTGGCTCAGGATCCGAAGGCCACGGCCTGGATCATCGGTCCGGGACTGGGAACCGGCCCGGAACAGGCCGACCTGGTGGCGGAGGCCCTGGCCACGGAGCTGCCGGTCGTCATCGACGCCGACGCCCTCACCCTCGTGGCCCACCACACCCCCCTGCGCTACGCGATCGTCGCGCGTTCAGCTCCGACGGCATTGACGCCTCACGTGGCCGAGTTCGCCCGACTGGGGTTCGACGAGGGGGACGACCGCGTGGCGGCGGCCCGGCAGGCTGCCGCAGAACTGAAGGCGATCATGGTCCTCAAAGGGGCGGGCACCGTGATCGCCGGTCCGGACGGGACTCCCTTCGTGGACACAGTCGGCCCGGCAGCCCTGGCGACTGCCGGCACCGGCGACGCCTTGAGCGGCCTGGTCGGCGCAGCGCTCTCGCAGGATCATGAGGACCCGGTCGCCGCGGTGGCTGCGGCCGTGGTGGTGCATGGGCTGGCGGCACGCGTCGCCTCGCGCGACGATCAGCCCATCACGGCCTGGGACCTGGTGGAAGCGGTTCCGGCAGCCGTCGGTGAGGTCCGGCGCCTCACTCCACCGTGACGGACTTGGCCAGGTTGCGCGGCTGGTCGACGTCGTGGCCCTTGGCGGTGGCCATCTCACAGGCGAAGACTTGCAACGGCACCGTCGCCACCAGCGGCTCCATCAGGGTGGGGCACGGGGGGATGCGGATCAGGTGATCGGCATAGGGGACCACCGACTCGTCCCCCTCTTCGGCGATCACGATGGTGCGCGCGCCCCGCGCCCGCACCTCTTGGACGTTGGACACGATCTTGTCGTGCAGTACGGATCGACCGGCCGGCGACGGAACCACGACCACCACGGGGATGTCGTCCTCGATCAACGCGATCGGCCCGTGCTTCAGCTCGCCGGCGGCGAATCCCTCGGCGTGCATGTAGGCGAGCTCTTTGAGTTTCAAGGCCCCCTCCAGCGCGACCGGGAAGCCGACGTGACGACCGATGAACAACACCGACGGAGACGCAGCCAGTTCGCGGGCGATCTCGCGGACCCCTTCGACCGTGTCGAGCACCAGGTCGATCTTGGCCGGCATCTCCGCCAGTTCGTCCAGGATCAGCCGCACCTCGTCCCCGAACTTGTTGCCCCGGACCTGAGCCAGGTACAGGCCCACCAGGTACGCCGCCACGATCTGGGTGAGGAACGCCTTGGTCGACGCCACAGCGATCTCCGGTCCGGCGTAGGTGTACAGCACGGCGTCGCTCTCGCGCGGGATGGTCGACCCGACGGTGTTGCAGATGGCCAAGACCCGAGCACCCTGTTCCCGGGCGTACCGGAGCGCCATCAGAGTGTCCATCGTCTCCCCCGACTGGGAGATGGCGATCACCAAGGTTTGCCGGTCCACGATGGGATCGCGGTACCGGAACTCGCTGGCGAGTTCGACTTCCACCGGGATGCGTGTCCAGTGCTCGATCGCGTACTTGGCCACCATGCCGGCGTGGTACGCGGTGCCGCAGGCGACAACGACGATCTTGGAGACCTCACGGAGTTCCGACTCTCCGATGCGCATGTCGTCGAGCTGCAGTGACCCATCCCGAGCGATCCGACCCCGCAGGGTGTCGGCGACGGCCTTGGGCTGCTCGGCGATCTCCTTGAGCATGAACAGGTCGTATCCGCCCTTCTCGGCGGCCGACGCGTCCCAGTCGACCGTGAAGGGGGTCACGGGGGCGGGGTTGCCGTCGAAATCGGTGACGGTGACGGAATCGCGCGTGATCTCGACGACCTGGTCCTGGCCCAGCTCGATCGCCTCGCGGGTGTAGGCGATGAACGCGGCCACATCGGAGGCGAGGAAGGCCTCGTCCTCACCGACCCCGACCACCAGCGGTGAGTTGCGGCGCGCGCCTACAACCACGTCGGGACGCCGAGCGTCGAGGGCCACAAGGGTGAAGGCCCCGTTCAGTCGACCGCAGACCCGCCGCATGGCCTCCGCCAGGTCACCGTCGCACGCGGGAAGCTCGGCAGCCACCAGATGGGCAGCGACCTCGGAATCTGTCTCCGACAGCAGCTCGATGCCCGCGCCGGACAGTTCTTCCCGCAACTCCGCGAAATTCTCGATGATGCCGTTGTGAATGATGGCGACATGGCCGTCGGCCGATACATGGGGATGCGCGTTCTGATCGGTGGGGCCGCCGTGAGTCGCCCAACGGGTGTGTCCGATCCCGGTCGTCGCAGGCGGCGGGACGTCACCGGCGACCGCTTCCTCGAGATTGGCGAGTTTCCCCGCCCGCTTGCGCGTCCACAACTGGCCGTCCGAGGCCAGCGCAACGCCGGCGGAGTCGTACCCGCGGTACTCGAGCCGACGCAGACCCGCCACCACGACGTCCAGCGCCGATCGGTTGCCGACGTATCCGACGATTCCACACATGGGGTCCAGAGTAGTGCCCGGGCCACGGCAACAGCCCGCTCACCCGATGACGACGGCTCCCCCACCGCGCTCCTTTGCTTGCTGCAACAACGCATCGGCGGCGGCGACGGCTGCGTCGAGGGTGTAACCGACCCCGTCCACGACCCCGGCACTGAGTTGGGGCCGGACGCCCGGGGGCAGCGCCGGGACGGTGAGGGTTCCGAACTCCGTCTGCCGCGCCACGAGCCACCGCTGCAGGCCCGCAGCATCACCGGTCCGGCTGACCAGGACGAACTCGTCACCCCCGATCCGGAACAACATGTCGGTGCGCCGGATCCGGTCCCCCAGGTGTGCGGCGAACACCCGCAGCAGTTCGTCTCCCACGGCATGGCCATGATCGTCGTTGACCGACTTCAGCCGGTCCAGGTCGATGACCGCCACCGCCCCGGGGCCGTGCGCGGACACCGGCAGAGCACGCACCGCGTCAAGGGCTCGCCGGTTGGGAAGGCGGGTGAGCGGGTCGGTGTCCGCCGCGTGCTGCAGTTCGTCGATGAGCTGGTCGTAGGCGGACACGGCGTCCTGCAACTCCTGCTGGCGCTGCCAGGCGAACTGCAATTGTCGATGGGCCACGAAGATGATCGCCAATCCCCCGGCCGCCATCACCAACGCGTTCACCAGCCAGATCCCGCGTGGCAGCGGAGGCGTCGCGGCCGGGGACGTCACCAGCAGGAGCGCCACCAGCGAAGTCACGATCCAGATGACGATGGACCACACCAGGTCGCGCCGCACCACGGTCAGCAGGATGATCGCAGCGATGGGGACCAGCATCGGGTTGGTGCTCAGGTCGCCGTTGACGGCCGGTTGACCCACGACGATCAACCACAGGACGAGGCCGTACCCGAACACCGCGAGGTCCAGGTGGGAGCGAACCAGCAGGAACAGTCCCCCCAGAGGAACCAGTCCGCCCAGCAGGATGATGCTGCTGATGTGGGACGGTTCGGTCGGCCAGAACACCACGGCGGCCACTGCGAAGGC
>CAZVYU010000028.1:0-6264 GCA_964631645.1 uncultured Actinomycetes bacterium | reverse complement strand
CCCAGCCGGACCGCCCAGGCCTGTGCATCCACCAGATCCAGGTCGGCCAGGAGGAGCATGAACTCGTCGCCACCCAGCCGGAACAGGGCGTCACCCGCCCGCGATTCGGCGCGCAGCGACGTGGCCAGGTCCCGCAGGACGTCGTCTCCGGCGGCGTGTGAGTGGACATCGTTGATGGCCTTGAAGTCGTCGATGTCCACGACCACCACTACCCCGTCCACATCTGAACGGAAGGCCTTGAGCGCCCGGCGATTGCCGAGGCCCGTGAGAGAGTCGGTGTGAGCGGCCACATGCAACTCGTTCGCCGACGCCCGACGGTGGGCGACGGTGCGCTCCAGCCGACCCTGCTGATCCCACGCCCACAGCACCAGCTGAGCGGCCAGCGACATGATCACGACCCCGACCCCGGCCATGATTCCCGACAGCACGATCCAGGCCTCGCGCGGCCATTGTGTCGTTCCGGCGTCAGAAGTCACCAACCACAGGGCGAGAATCACCGCGACCGCCCAGGCCGGAGCGACCCACGTGAGGCGAGCGGGAAGGATCGGCACGAGCAGCATGGCGATCGGCCCGATGGTCAGCGGTGTGACGCCTACATCGTCCATCGACGCAGCGCTGCCGATCACGACCGTCGACACGACTGCGATGAACCCGAAGACCGCCTGGTCGACGGAGCCGCGCCGGCACACCGCAACGAGCGGGATGCAGGCGCCGGCGCAGACCAGCACCAGGACGAACACCGTCGGGGGAATGTCGAAGGACAGGAAAGTCAGGGCGACAACGAGCAGGCCGGCGGCGCCGGCGGAGATCGTGATGCCTGCCGTGGCGGCTCGGCGCACCGTCTCAGGGTCGGCGTCCCCGGTGAAGCTCGCCCTGATCACGCGCTCGGGGAACCGCGACGGCGCCATACCCAACACCGTGACACAGCCGGGACGATTCCGCCCGGACTGCGGACGGAAAACGGGTCAGGAGAGAGCCAACTCCGTTCTCACGACGTGAGCCAATCGGTCGGCCACTTCTTGCGCCTGTTCGGCGGACGGAGCTTCGACCATGACCCGGATCACCGGTTCCGTGCCCGACGGGCGGAGCAGCACCCGCCCGGTGTCGCCCAGCAGATCGTCCGCCTGCGCGACCGCCTCGATCACCGTGGTGTTGGCGTCGACGGCGGTGCGGTCGACGCCGGGGACGTTGACCAGAACCTGAGGCAGTCGGTTCATCACCCCGGCCAATTGCGCCAGCGGACGGCCGGCCTCAGCCATCCGGCCCAGAAGTTGGGCAGCGGTGAGAACCCCGTCGCCGGTGGTGGCCTGGTCCAACAGCAGCACATGGCCGGACTGTTCGCCCCCGACCGTGAAGCCGCCGTCGACCATCCGCTCCAGCACGTAGCGGTCACCGACCGCCGTCTGCTCGACCGCGATCCCGTGATCGCGCATCGCCAGGTGGAACCCCAGGTTCGACATCACCGTGGCCACGACAGTGTCGCCGGGAAGCGCACCGGCCTCTTTGCGGCCGATGGCAAGCACGGCCATGATCTGATCCCCGTCCACGACGGCGCCGTCGGCGTCGACCGCGAGACAACGGTCGGCGTCACCATCGTGGGCGATTCCGACATGCGCTCCTTCGGACACCACTGCCTCCTGCAGATCGCCCAGGTGGGTGGACCCGCAGTTGTGGTTGATGTTGTACCCGTCGGGGGCGGTGTGGATCTCGATCACCTCGGCGCCGAGTTCGCGGTAGACACGCGGGGCGGCGGAACTCGCCGCGCCATTGGCACCGTCCACCACGACCCGCAGCCCGGAGAGATCCTGATCGACGCTGCCCACGACATGGCGCACGTACCGGCCCAACGGGTCGCCGCCGGAGCGCACCCGACCGACGTCGCGGCCGGTGGGCGGTGCTGGGATGTCGAGCATGGCGGCTTCGATGGCGTCCTCGACGTCATCGGCCAACTTCAGGCCACCGCGGGCGAAGAACTTGATGCCGTTGTCGGGCATGGGGTTGTGGGACGCCGACAGCATGACACCGAAGTCGGCGCCGGTGTCCTCGACCAGGAAGGCCACTGCGGGCGTAGGCACGACGCCGACGTCCCAGACATCGACGCCGGACGCGGCCAGACCGGCAACGACTGCAGCAGACAGGAACTCACCGCTCGCCCGCGGGTCTCGTCCCACCACAGCGACGGGTCGCCGTTCGGGCGGTGAATCGGCGCCCAGGATACTCGCTGCCGCCATGCTCAGTTGCAGGGCGAGCGGCGCAGTGACATCGACGTTGGCGAGGCCTCTCACCCCGTCGGTTCCGAAGATCCGGGCCACGGCGAGGTCAGCGCTTGGAGTACTGCGGCGCCTTGCGGGCCTTCTTCAGCCCGTACTTCTTGCGCTCCTTCACCCGAGCGTCACGGGTCAGGAAACCGGCCTTCTTCAGGCTGCCGCGATGGGCTTCGGTGTCGATCTCGTTCAGGGCGCGGGCGATGCCCAGGCGCAGTGCGCCGGCCTGGCCGGACTCGCCACCGCCGTCGATGCGGGCGTACACGTCGTAGGTGTCGACCGAGTTCGTCGTCACGAACGGACTGCTGATCAACTGCTGGTGGACCTTGTCGGGGAAGTAGTCCTCGAGGCTGCGACCGTTGACCACCCAGTTGCCGGACCCGGGCACCAGTCGTACCCGCGCGATGGCTTCCTTGCGCCGGCCGACGGCCGATGCCTCGCCGGTGCGGGCAGGGACGCCGGTCACTTCGGCGATCTCGGTGACGACTTCGACGCCGCCGAAGTCGTCCTCGGCCACGACGGATTCGGTGATTTCCTCGGTCACTGGGCCACCTGACTCAATTCGTAGGGTTGGGGCTGCTGGGCGCCGTGCGGATGGTCGGGCCCGGCGTAGACCTTGAGCTTCTTGAGCTGGGCGCGGCCCAGCGAGTTGTGCGGGAGCATGCCTTTGACGGCCTTCTCCACCATGCGCCGGGGATCGTTCTCGCGCAGGTCGCCGTAGGTCCGGCTGGACAGGCCACCGGGGTAGCCCGAGTGGCGCTGGTCGAGTTTGTCGGTGGGCTTGCTGCCCGACAGGGCCACCTTGCTCGCATTGATGACGATGACGAAGTCACCGGTGTCGACATGAGGCGCGAAGGACGTCTTGTGCTTGCCCCGCAGCAGACGAGCGGTCTGACTGGCAAGCCGGCCCAGCACGACGTCCTCGGCGTCGATGATGTGCCACTGGCGCTCAGTCTCACCCGGCTTGGGCGTGTAGGTGCGCACGTAACTCTCCTGCGGTAGTGACCGTGTTGACATCCGGATCAGGCGCCCCGCCGGCATCGCTGCCGACCGGGAGACCACCGGCGCGCCGGTGGCCCGGCGACAACTTCACAAGCGTACCCGCCGGAACGCGAGACGGTCAAAGCGCCCGGTGTTAGCGTGACGCCCACAGACTCGATCGGCGGGAGCCCAGTATGGCGACGACCCCCACACTGACCGCAGGACTGGCCATCGCCGGTCTCATCCTCACCGGCGTGCCGACCGCGTCCGCCGCCGCCACCGACCTGACCGCCACCGCGAAGCAGGACTTCGGCTGGCGGAATCTGGCCTGGACCGTGACCTCGGCGAAGCCACTGCGCGACGCAGACATCCTGCACGTCGCCGCCAACGACTGGGGGGTCCTGGTGGGCCGTCCCGGTGGCGGTGGGATCTTCCGCCTGACGGTGCCAAAGAAGTGCACGAAACTGCGGGTGCGGACCAAGGTCAACGGCGTCGATGTCAGCGACGACCTGCCGCCGAACCGGATCCGGACCCTCCTGGTCCGCCAGGGCCGCCACCCGGCCCGGGTGGGTCCCGTCACCCACGAGGTGAAGGACGGCAACTGGCGCGAGCCTGACGTGGTCGGCCGACCAGCTCCGGGGTCACGGCAGTTCACCTTCCGCATCAAGGACAAGACGGCCTCGAAGGGAGAGGCGGGGTACGTGATGGGCCTGACGTTCGGTGGCTACTGCCCCCGCAACTCGCTGGGCTGACAACGCACCGCTACCACCGCCGGTCAGCCGGGCGGGTGGTAGGTGATCTCCGTCGCCTCGGTCGTGATCCGTGTTCCCTTGGTACCGGCCATGATCTCGGTCAGGTCGTCCAGGGCGCCGATGACCGCCACCTTGCCCGGCAACTTCCGCGCGAAGTCGGCAGCTGCCTCGACCTTGGGACCCATCGACCCGGCGGGGAAGTCGAACGCCTCGATCTCATCGGGGCTCGCCTGGGCGATCGCCTGCTGTGCCGGGGTGCCCCAGTCGCGGTACACGGCGTCGGCATCGGTAGCGATGACGAGCAGATCGGCCTCGAGATCCTCCGCAAGAACTGCTGACGAGCGGTCCTTGTCGATCACGGCCTCGACCCCGACGAGTTGGCGCGGGTTGAAGTCCCAAGGACCTTCGAGTTCCTGATCACCCGGAAGGTACATGGTGGGGATCCCGCCGCCACCGGTGCACACAACGACCGCCCCCATGTCGAGCAGTGCTCGGATGGCCTTGACCTGGAAGATGCGTTTCGGCTCGGGGGAAGGAACCACGCGACGCCACTTGTCGCCGTCCTTCTTGACCGTCCAGCCCTTGCGGGCGGCCAGGTCGTGGGCCTCGGCCTCTTCATACACCGGTCCGACGAACTTGGTGGGATCAGCCATCGCCGGATCATCGGCGTCGACCTCGGTCATCGTCAGCAACGTGGCGATCGTCTTTTCGAACGGAAGGAAGTTCCCGAGTTCCTGCTCGATGAAGTAGCCGATCATGCCCTCGGTCTGCGCGCCCAGCACATCGAACGGGTACTCCGAGACATCGTCGTAGGCAGAGGCCTGCAGCGACAGCAGACCCACCTGAGGGCCGTTGCCGTGGGACACGACCAGTTCATGATCCATGGCCACGGGGCTCAGCGCGCGGCACGCGATCCTGACGTTCTCCCGCTGGTTCTCCACCGTCATCGGCTCGCCCCGCTTCTGCAGGGCATTACCGCCCAGAGCCACCACTACGCGCATCTCGCTGTCCCTTCCGTAGGCCTCATCCGACCTTTCCAGAGGCGCGGCGTGATTGCACGCGGAACCAGCCAAGTGCACCTGCCACAGCGTCAGCCGCTGGTCGGCTCAGGGGCGCCGCGGAAGGCCCTGGTGACCTCGGCACGTTCCGCCACCAACTCGTCCGGCGGGTAGGCCACCGACTCCAGGATCAGGCCCTGCGGGGGCATCACCATGACGCCCGGGTCGCGCCGGCCGGTCCGCAGCACGCGGCCGGGCCATTCGGGATCCTTGCGCCCCTCCCCCACCGCGACCAATGCACCCACCAGCGAACGCACCATCGAGTGGCAGAACGCGTCGGACTCCACGGTGACTACGACCCGGCGGCCGCCATCGCGATAGACATCCAGCCGGAGGATCCGGCGCACCGTCGATGCACCCTCACGGGGACGACAGAACGCGGCGAAATCGTGCTCCCCGACCAGTTCCGGTGCCGCCAGGGCCATAGCGGCGGCATCGAGCGGACGCCGATGCAGGGTCACCCACTGGCGGAAGAGCGGATCCCACGCGTTGTGGTCGTCACACAGCCGGTACGAGTACGCGCGGGACAGGGCGGAGAACCGGGCATCGAAGCCGTTCGGTGCGGCCTGGGCGGTGCGCACGTAGATCTGCGGCCCGGTGAACCGGTTGAGCTGATGGACCAACCCGTCGGGGCCACGGCCCGCCCACACGTCGCCGGGGATGTCCACGTGGACCACCTGGGACCGGGCATGTACGCCGGCATCGGTACGGCCCGCACACACGACCGAACCGATCCGGTCGTCGATCTGGGTCAACGCCCGCTCGAGCTCGCCCTGGATGGTGGGCAGGGTCGGCTGACGCGCCCACCCGGCGTACCCGGTCCCGTCGTACCCGAGATCTATCCGCACCCTCAGTGCGGACGGGTCGAGTTCAGACGACGAGGTCACTTGTCGCCGGACGTCTCCTCGACACCGGCATCTGCGGCCTCGGCCTCGATCTCGGCAACGACCTCTTCGGCCTCCGCCACGATCTCGTCCTGGGCCTCCGCGTCACTTTCGGCGACCACGGTCTCGGCGTCGACCAGCGCGTCATCGGTCGCGGTCTCGGCGACGTCGGCGTCAGCGTCCGATGCCGCGTCGGCGACTTCGGCGGCGGCGGCCGCAGCCGGAGCGGCAACGGCGGCCGCTGCCTTCTCCTTCGCCGCACGCTTGGTGGCGGCGGTGGCCTCGGCGACGGTCTGCTCGGCCAGCGGCTCGACCAGTTCGATCA
>CAZVYU010000027.1:10769-25219 GCA_964631645.1 uncultured Actinomycetes bacterium | reverse complement strand
CGGCGCGGCCCTGCGGATCGAGGATCTCGGGCTTGAGCATGACGTCGACGACAACGCGGGCCACAGGTGCTCCTGGGGGTTGGGGACCTCCCCATCCTACGGGCCGGGCGCGGACCGGCCCAAGACCGGCGCGTGCCGCCGCCGGTGTTCGGACACGACGAGTACGACGAGGAAGATCACGGTCAGCGGAATCACGAACGCGAGCATGACGGCGCTGAAGGGTTGTAGCGCATCATGCTCCGCGGCCGACAACAGCAGGTAGATCGTGTAGGCGACGTAGTAGGCGACGAACACGATTCCCTCCCACCGCCCCACGGCATACCCGGTGTAGACCACCGGTAGCAGAAGCAGGGCAACACCGGTCATGAGAAGGAAGTCCAGGTTGGCGGCGCCACCCGGGATCTGGATCCCGCCCGGCGACATCACAGCGGCCAGCCCGAGGACAGCACCCAGGTTGAAGATGTTGGATCCGACGGCATTGCCCACAGCGAGATCCCGTTCTCCTCGGATCGCCGCGATGACGCCCGTGG
Organism: uncultured Actinomycetes bacterium; assembly: GCA_964631645.1. Lineage (GTDB taxonomy): Bacteria > Actinomycetota > Actinomycetes > S36-B12 > CAIWTL01. Next base: position 24,689 of record CAZVYU010000027.1, on the reverse strand, counting down.
CGAGTTCGGGTAGCGAGGTCCCCACCGCGACGATCGTCAGACCGATCACCAGGTCGCTGAGCCCGAACGCTGTCGCGACCTCGGTGGCGCCGTTGACCAGCAGAGTCGCTCCCAGGACGAGCAGCGCTACCCCGACGGCGACCAAGACGATGCTGGCGATCAGGTCGCGGGGGGTGCGCTCCACGGCCGGTTCCGGCCGGACCTCGTTCTTCACCCAGTCGGGGTCCAGCTTCTCCTTCTCCCCCTCGGGATCGTGGCGGCTGATGCGGACGGTCCAGATGATGTAGGCAATCAGGCACACCACGAGGACACCGCCCTGCCACTGAGCGATCACCCCGTTGAGCGCCAAGACCGTGGTGAGCAGGCTGAGTCCGATCATGACCGGGACGTCGAACCGGACCACACGCGACCGGACAGTGAGCGGCGTGATGATCGCTGCAACGCCAAGCACGAGAAGGATGTTGGCGATGTTGCTCCCGACGACGTTCCCCACTGCGAGGCCAGGTGAGCCCGAAAGCACCGACCGCATCGTCACCGCGAACTCAGGGGCGGAGGTGGCGAAGGACACGACGGTCAACCCGACCACCAACGGAGACATCCCGAGCGCGGTGGCGATGTTTCCGGCGCCACGCACGAGGACTTCGCCACCGGCCACCAGCAACACCAGACCACCGAGGATGAGCAGCGCGGTCACGGCCGAAGCCTAGCGATGTCCGCGGGTTGAGTAGCGGCGGCGCCAGCCGCCCCTCCGCGGGTTGAGTAGCGGCGCCAGCCGCGTATCGAAACCCCTACTCGAACGGCGACCCGGTGATCCGTTCGTAGGCCTCGACATATTTCGCCCGGGTCCGGGCGACGACCTCGTCGGGCAACGGCGGAGGTGGTGTGTCCGAGGCCCGGTCCCAGCCGGACTCCGGTGAGGTGAGCCAATCGCGCACGTACTGCTTGTCGAACGACGGCTGCGCCCGACCCGGCTCCCACGCGTCGGCCGGCCAATAGCGCGACGAGTCCGGCGTCAGCACCTCGTCGGCGAGCACGAACGCCGGATCGCCGGCCACCTGGCCGAACTCGAACTTCGTGTCAGCCAGGATGATGCCGCGCTCGCGCGCGATCCGTTCGGCCCGTTCATAGACGGCGATCGACGTCGCCCGCAGTCCCTGCGCCAGTTCGGGTCCGACCGTCGCAACGACGTGATCGAAGTCGACGTTCTCGTCGTGATCACCGATCGCCGCCTTGGTGGCCGGGGTGAAGATGGGCGCCGGGAGCCGCGACCCGTCGGTCAACCCGTCCGGAAGAGTCACCCCGCACACCGAACCGGTGCGGCGGTAGTCCGACAGCCCGGACCCGGTCAGATACCCCCGCACCACACACTCCACCGGCAGCATGTCCAGCGACCGACACACCACGCCGCGGTCCCCCACAAGGCCCGGGGTGTCGGCGGTGATCACGTGGTTCGGCACCAGATCCGCCAGTTGCTCGAACCACCACAGGCTCATCCGGTTCAGGATCCGGCCTTTGTCCGGGATGGGGGTGGGCAGAACCCAGTCGTAGGCGCTGATGCGGTCGGCCGCCACCACCAACAGGTCACCGTCGGGCGTCCGGAACAGGTCACGCACCTTTCCGGAGTTGACGTGCTGATACCCCTCCGGCAGGTCCAAGTCGCCGGCGGTGGGACGCGGCGGGACCAGCGGGCGGGGATCGACGACCTCGAAGCGGGTCCACACCAGCGCAGACCCGTCCGTCACTTCGTAGCCGGCCGTCGCCCAGAAGTCACGGTGTGCCTGAGCCCATGCGGCGACAGTCGCGAAACCCTCCCCCTCGGCCTCGACCAGCCCCCAATCTGCCGCCCCGAAGTCGAGCTCGCGGACCTCGGTGATCCGGACGGTCGCGACCCGCCCCCCGGCACTGTCGACCAGGTCCAGTTCCTCGCCGACGGTTTCGATGGCCTCGCCCTCGTCCAGGTACTCCTGCACCAACCCGAAGGCGGCGACCTTGTGACCGCCAAGAACCAGACCGTTGAGCCGTTCCCGCATGTCACCCGGACTGCCCAGTTCCAACGGACGGTTCACAGAATGTCCCCGGCCGCGTGAGCGGCGGCGCCCGGGTGCCGGGCGACGCAGTCCTGCACCCGAGCCACGACCGCGTCCACCTGCGCCGCGCCAGCACCGGTGAAGGTCAGCGGGTCAGCCAGGGCCGCGTCGAGTTCGCTGCGAGTCAGCCCCAACCGCGGGTCGGCCGCCAGCCGGTCGAGCAGATCGTTGGCCGCACCCTGCTCGCGCATGTCGAGGGCGACCGACACCGCGTTCTCCTTGATCGCCTCGTGGGCGGTCTCCCGCCCCACGCCCTGGCGGACGGCGGCCATGAGCACCTTGGTCGTAGCCAGGAACGGCAGGTAGCGGTCGCGCTCTTCGGCGATGACTGCGGGGAAGGCGCCGAAGTCGCGCAGCACGACCAGGAACGTCTCGAACAGTCCGTCGATGGTGAAGAACGTGTCGGGCAGCATCACGCGACGCACCACCGAACAGGACACGTCCCCTTCGTTCCACTGGCTGCCCGCCAGGTCGCCCGCCATCGTGGCGTAACCCCGCAGCAGCACCATGAACCCGTTGATCCGCTCGCACGAACGGGCGTTCATCTTGTGGGGCATGGCCGACGAGCCGACCTGACCCGGCTGGAATCCCTCGGTCGCCAACTCGTGTCCGGCCATCAGCCGGATGGTCGTGGCCAGCGATGAGGGCCCGGCACCCAGTTGGAGCATGGCGCCCACGACATCGGCGTCCAGGCTGCGGGGATAGACCTGCCCCACCGAGTCGAGCACTTCGCTGAACCCCAGGTGATCGGCGACGGTGCGCTCGAGCCGGGCCAGCTTGGCCGGATCCTGATCGAGCAGGTCGAGCATGTCCTGCGCCGTCCCCATCGGTCCCTTGATCCCCCGCAGCGGGTAGCGCGCCAGCAGGTCGTCGACGCGTTGGATGGCGATCAGCAGTTCGTCTGCTGCCGACGCGAAGCGTTTGCCCAGAGTGGTCATCTGGGCGGCCACGTTGTGAGAGCGACCGGCCATGGGGAGATCCCGGTACTGCACCGCCAGGTCGGCCAACATGGCCGCCGCTGCCACCGCCTTGTCCCGGACCAGCACGGCCGAATCTCGGACCTGCAATTGTTCCACGTTCTCCGTGAGGTCCCGGCTGGTCATCCCCTTGTGGACCTGTTCGTGCCCGGCGAGCGCGTTGAACTCCTCGATGCGCGCCTTCACGTCGTGCTTGGTGATCCGCTCCCGCTGAGCGATGGAGACCAGATCGACATCGTCAAGATGGGCCTCATAGTCCGCGACGGCTCCCCCGGGAACATCGATTCCCAGGTCCTGTTGCGCCTGCAGAACCGCGACCCAGAGCCGTCGTTCCTGTCCGATCTTGTACTCGGGCGACCACAGCGTGGCCACCTCTTCGGACGCGTAGCGCCCCGCCAGGACGTTGCCGATGTCGCGCGAACTCACGCGCCCATCATTCCATCCGCCCGTCCGACCGACCGACGCCAGAGTCTCAGCCCCGGTCGGTCATGGGCGACCACCGGATCCTCACCGCCATTCCCCCGGCGGTCCAATCGTGCGGTCTGCGCGTTAGTGTCCCCAACTCTCTGGCGATGAGCGGGACCTCCTCGGGGCAGGCCCCGCTTCTGCGTCTCATGGGGACACTTACGAACATCCGACGTCATGACCGCCGCGTCGGACGCCAGCCGCGCTGACTGAGCGCCAACTCGGTGATCCGAAGCACCTCCTGCGGATCACCGAGTACCTGCGCCACCGGGAACCTGATGAGCAGGAGCCCGGCGGCATGCAGTTCGTTCTGCCGGACGCGGTCAGCCTCAAAGGCGTCGACATGATGCCGCCGACCGTCGATCTCGGCCGCCAGATCCCAGTCCCGCCACCAGGCATCCAGCACGTAGTTCCCGCGCTCGGTGGTGAATGGCACGTTCAACTCCGGTACGGGCAAACCACTGTCAACGATCAGCCGCCAGTACACGGCCTCACCACCCGACGCGGCGCCCGCCGCTGCCGCTCGTTGCGGCCAGGTGGTCGGGGGCGCCGTAGCGTAGACCCCGCGCGCCACCCGGCACACAACCCCGGCCGCCACGGCTCGGGACAGAGCTTGTCCGGGCACCCCGGCCGAAAGCAGCGTTTCGCGAGTCGCCATACCCCCTGCTGCCGCCAGGGCAGCCACCACGTGGTGCACCCGTCCATCGCACCGCAGAAGCCGCCCGGCTGTTGCGGGCTGTCCACAGCGCGAGGGGCGAACGGGCCGACTACAACCCGGCGCGGGCGCCGATGTCGGTGCGGTGGTGGCTACCGCGGATGTCGATCTGCGCCACGCCTTCGTACGCGCGCCGCAGCGCTTCGGCCAGGGTTGGGCCCACCGCGGTGACCGAGAGCACCCGACCACCCGAGGTGACGACCACGCCGTCGCGGGAAGCGGTCCCGGCATGCACGACCGAGACCCCGGCGACTTCCTCCGCCCGGTCGATCCCTTGCACCGGGTCTCCACTGATCACGTCGCCCGGGTACCCCTGCGCAGCGATCACCACACACACCGCAGCGCCGTCCCGCCACTGGGGTGGATCGACCTCGGCGAGCCGGCCGTCGGCGGCGGCCGACAGCAGTTCGCCCAGGGACGAGTCGAGCAGCCGCAGCACCGCCTGGATCTCCGGATCACCGAAGCGAGCGTTGAACTCCACCACCCGCAGCCCGCCGGGGGTCAGCGCCAGACCGCAGTAGAGGACCCCGGCGAAAGGGGTCCCCCGCCGCGCCATCTCGTCGACCGTCGGGCGGGCCACTTCGGTGAGGATCCGGTCCACCAGGTCGGTGGGCGCCCAGTCGAGCGGGGTGTACGCGCCCATCCCGCCGGTGTTGGGTCCGGTGTCTCCGTCACCGACTCGTTTGTGATCTTGAGCGGGCAGCAGGGGGACGATCGTCCGGCCGTCGGTGATCACGAACAGGGAGACCTCGGGGCCGTCCAGGAACTCCTCGATCACCACCTGACCGCCGCCCAGCAGACACTGCCGGGCGTGGGCCACCGCGTCGTCGCGATCGTCGGTGACCACCACCCCCTTACCCGCGGCGAGACCGTCGTCCTTGACCACGTAGGTCGGTCCGAACCGGTCGAGCGCTGTCTCCGCCTCGGCAACGGTGAGGCACGCGACGCTTGCCGCGGTGGGAACCCCGGCTGCCGCCATCACCTCCTTGGCGAAGGCCTTGCTCCCCTCGAGCTGCGCTGCTGCCGCTGACGGTCCGAAACAGGCGATCCCGCGGCTGCGCACGGCGTCGGCCGCACCTGCCACGAGTGGCAGCTCCGGGCCGATGACCACCAGGTCGGCCTCCCACCTCTCGGCCAGATGCGCCACCGATTCCGGATCCGCCACGTCGACCGGAAAGGTCGTGCAGTCCAGCGCGATGCCCGCGTTTCCGGGGGCGCACGCGACGGTCGACACGGTCTCGTCTGCCGACAACGACTTGACCAGGGCGTGCTCGCGCGCACCCGAACCGATGACCAGGACCTTCACCGGCGGCCCTCAGCGACGAACCGGCGGCCCGTGACCTGGGTGGGCGTGATCTCGACGAAGTGGTACTTGGGCGCCGTGTTCCACGGGAACAGCGGCAGATCCTCCATGAGCGCGGCCTCGTCGTCCTGGGACACCAGCCGGGCCGATCCGACGACGACCACGCTCCACGCTTCGTTGGTGGCGGCGTCGTATCCGTCAATTTCGAACGCGACCGCCTGATTCAGCACGACCGACGTGAGCTTCGACCCCTCCGCGGTGCGGAACAGGATCGTGCCGTCGCCGAACAGATAGTTGATGGGGAAGATGTCCGGCCGGCCACCCGGAGCCACGGCCAGGCGACCTACCTGCTCACCCGCCAGGAGATCGTGGCACTCGGCCTCGGACAGGATCTGCATGCCGTTGCGGGAGTCGACGTCCATACCTCGATGGTTACAGATGCCCGGTCGGCAGCGATACCGGCCTGCCGGGTCAGTCGATCAGATCGCGCACCGCGATGGTGGCGTCGCGGTCCTGGCCGACGCCGATGGCGCTGATGGGGACCCCCGAGACCTCCTCGAGGAATCGCACATATGACTGCGCGTTGGCCGGCAGTTCGGCGAAGTCGCGCGCCCCCGAGATGTCCTCGGACCAGCCCGGCAACATCTCGTAGACGGGCTGGGCGTGATGGAAGTCGGTCTGGGTCATGGGGATCTCGTCGAACCGGCGGCCGTCGACCTCGTAGGCGACACACACCGGGATCTGTTCCCACCCGGTGAGGACGTCCAGCTTGGTCAGGAAGAAGTCGGTCAGCCCGTTGACGCGGCCGGCGAACCGGGCGATGGGGGCGTCGAACCAGCCGCAGCGGCGGTCCCGGCCCGTTGTCACTCCGCGTTCGCCGCCGATCCGACGCAGACGTTCACCGTCCTCATCGTGCAACTCGGTGGGGAACGGTCCCGACCCCACCCGGGTCGTGTACGCCTTCAGGATGCCGATCACGCGGTTGATCCGCGTCGGACCGATGCCGGAGCCGGTGCAGGCGCCGCCCGCGGTCGGATTGGACGACGTCACGAACGGGTACGTGCCGTGGTCGACGTCGAGCAGGGTGCCCTGACCGCCTTCGAGCAGCACTACCCGTCCTGCGTCGAGGGCGTCGTTGAGCACCCGGCTGGTGTCGACCACCATGGGGCGCAGCGCATCGGCGTACTGCATCAGGGAGTCGACGACCTCGTCGACGGAGATCTCGCGTCGGTTGTAGATCTTGACCAGGATCTGGTTCTTCAGTTCGAGCGAGCCGGCCACCTTCTGCCGCAGGATGTGTTCGTCGAACAGGTCCTGCACCCGGATCCCCAGCCGGGCGACCTTGTCGCTGTAGGTGGGCCCGATCCCCCGCCCGGTGGTGCCGATCTTGGCCTTGCCCAAGAACCGTTCGGTGACCTTGTCCAGCGTGACGTGGTACGGGGTGATCAGATGCGCATCGGGGCTGATGATCAGCCGCGAGGTGTCCACCCCCTTCTCCTGCAGTCCCTCGATCTCGGCCATCAGCACGCCCGGGTCCACCACGACCCCGTTGCCGATGACCGGAGTGACGTCCGGCGTGAGGATCCCGCTGGGCAGCAGGTGCAGTGCGAAGGTGCGGTCGCCCACGACGACCGTGTGGCCGGCGTTGTTGCCGCCCTGGTAGCGCACGACGTAGTCGACGCGGCTGCCGAGCAGGTCGGTGGCCTTGCCCTTGCCCTCGTCGCCCCACTGCGCGCCGACGAGCACGATTGCCGGCATCCTGACGCCTCCTTCGCTGGACCGTCTGGCAGCGTATCCCAGTTCCGGAGTCGGGGTTCCGGTCTGACGCTTCGGCGCGAGCGGCCGAGATCGGCCTAGGAGTAGTGCACGGGCAGCCGCAGCAGTTCCGGCACGGTGAGGAACCGGTACCCGCGCTGCTGCAACGTGTCGATGATGCGGGGAAGGGCTGCGACGGTCGCCGGGTGATGCTCGCCGTCATGGAACACCAGGATCGATCCTGGTCGAGTCTGGGCCAGCGTCGTGGCCACGATCTGGTTCGTCGTGAGTCCCCGCCAGTCACCCGGATCGGTGTTCCAGTGGACCGTCACCATGCGCTGCGCCCGCGCCAACCGCACCACATCGGTCGGGTTGTCGCCGTAGGGCGCCCGGAACAGGCACGGGGTCGCGACCCCGGCGGCCTCGATGGCGCGGGTGGTGCGGCGCAACTCCGGCGCATCGGATGCGGTCAGCACCGGGTGGGTGAAGCTGTGGTTCCCGATGACATGCCCGGCCGCGGCCATCGTGGGAAGAATCGCCGGGTCGGCAGTGATCATCCGGCCGAGCTGGAAGAACGTGCCCAGGACTCGCGCCTTGCGCAGTACCCGCATCACGGCCCGGGTGCTGGGGCCGGGCCCGTCGTCGAACGTGAGTGCCACGGCCCGGCCGACGTCGGGGTCCCCTGCGTGGACCAGCCAAGGCCCCTGCGCGCGGCACCGGGTCAGGCGGAGCGGGGGGAGTTCCACACTGCCGGTCATCGGTCGACATGAACCGTCGGTGCAGGACGCCGACAGCCCGGCCGATGCGGGACGCAGTTGCAGGTCGGCCTGCCGGATCTTGACCAACCAGTCCGATCGGGCCGCCGCCCGCTTGACCGTGGCGGGGACGACGAAAGTCGAGGCATCGGGTCGGGTGATCTTCGCCCGGGCCCGGCTGGTCACACACACCACCGTGGCGCCCGACCGGGCGGTGAGAGTCAGGCACGGCCGCGCCGACACCAGATCCCGGCGCGATACCCGCTGCGGGAACTCGACCCGCCACCGAAGCACCCCATCGGCGACGGAGACCACGGCGCGGCCCCCGGCGGCACCGGCGGGAACTGACGTGACCGCCGGAGCGGCCAGACCCACGGCGGACACCGCCAACGCCAACGGCAGGAGTCGTCTCATGCGGTCCACCATGCGCCTTGCGCCGCCCGGACCACCGGCGAATCGCCGATCTGTGGCTCACAATGAGATGTGACTTCTCCCCCCGTCCGACCGCCCTCGGTGGTGATCATCGGCGCGGGTTTTGCGGGCATCGGGCTGGGGGCGCTGTTGCGCCGGGCGGGCATCGGTTCGTTCACCATCCTGGAGAAGTCGGCTGATCTGGGCGGGACCTGGCGCGACAACACCTATCCGGGTGCCGCGTGCGACGTGCCGAGCCATCTGTACTGCTACTCGTTCGCACCCAAAGCCGACTGGAGCCGGCGGCACGCGCCCGGGCCCGAGATCCTGGCCTACCTGCGTGACGTCGCCGTGGCCGAGGGAGTGGCGCCGCACATCCGGTACGGCTGCGAGGTCGCCGCCGCCGAGTGGTCGGAAGAACAGACGGAATGGACGGTGACCCTCAGCGACGGGCGGACCATCCGGGCCGATGTGGTGGTCAGCGCGGTCGGACAGTTGCACCGACCGGCCGTACCGGAGTTACCGGGGGCGGACTCGTTCGTGGGGCCGGCTTTCCACTCCGCCCGCTGGCCCGCGGACCTTTCGCTCACCGGGCGGCGGGTGGGAGTGGTGGGTTCCGCGGCCAGCGCGGTCCAGATCGTCCCGGCGATTGCGACGGAGTCCAGTTCGGTGACCGTCTTCCAGCGCTCACCGAACTGGATCTTGCGCCGCGGGGACCGACCGTACCGGGGCTGGGAGAAGCGAGCCTTCGCGACCGTGCCGCTCGTGCGCCGGGCCCACCGGGCATGGATCTGGGCCTCGTTTGAGGTTCGGTTCCCGGCGCTGCGCGACCGGCCCCTGTTCGTGGCTGCGGCCCGTCGCCTGTTGGACCGCCACCTCGTGGAGGAGGTGCCGATCGACGACCGCGCGCGACTCACGCCGGACTTCCCGGTAGGGGCCCGGCGGGTGCTGTCCGCCGATGACTACTACCCCGCGTTGCGGCGCGACGACGTGCACTTGGAGACGGCGGGCATCGCCCGGGTTCTCCCCGACGGCGTCGAACTGATCGACGGGCGCTTCGTGCCGCTGGATGTCCTGGTCTACGCAACCGGCTTCCGTTCGACCGAGTTCCTGGTCCCCATGACCGTGAAGAGTCGCGGCCGGGAACTGTCCGAGGAATGGCGCGAGGGGGCCCGCGCCTACCTCGGACTCAGCGTCCCCGGCTTCCCCAACTTCTTCGTCATGTACGGACCGAACACCAACCTGGGGCACAACTCGATCGTGTTCATGCTCGAGGCCCAGGCCCGGCACATCGTGCGGGTCCTGGCGGACATGGCCCACGGCGACGAGGTCGAGGTCAGCCGGGATGCCTTCGACCGCCAGGACCGTGCGCTGCGACGCGACCTGGCCCGCACAGTGTGGGGCCAGGTCGAGCGCAGTTGGTACAAGACCGACGCCGGCCGGATCACCAACAACTGGGGGGCCGGAACCCCGCGGTACTGGTGGTTGACCCGGCGCGGCGCCCGCTCCGCCTACCGGCAGCGCCGTCGCATGACGGAGCCGATCACCTAGTTCTCGCCCCGGGCCATCGGGTAGCCCCGTTCGCCGTTGACCTGGTCAGGCGTGGGTACCAGCGCTGCGCAGGTCCTCGCAGGCCTCCACGATGCGGGCCGCCATGCCCGCTTCGGCCGCACGCCCCCAGGCACGGGGGTCGTACTCCTTCTTGTTCCCGACCTCGCCGTCGATCTTCAGCACGCCGTCGTAGTGCTTGAACATGTGGTCGGCGACCGGCCTGGTGTAGGCGTACTGCGTGTCGGTGTCGACGTTCATCTTGACTACGCCGTAGTCCAGAGCCTCCCGGATCTCGGACAGCAGCGAGCCCGAGCCGCCGTGGAACACCAGATCGAACGGCTTGTCCTTGCCGTACTTGTCACCGACCGCCTTCTGGATGTCGTCCAGAATGCTCGGGGTCAGCACCACGTTGCCCGGCTTGTAGACGCCGTGGACGTTGCCGAACGTCGCCGCCACCATGTAGCGACCCCGCTCGCCCAGGCCCAACTTGGCCGCCGTATCGAGACCGTCCTGAGCGGTGGAGAACAACTTGGCGTCGTGCTTGGCCTCGATGCCATCTTCCTCGCCACCCACGACACCGATCTCGATCTCGAGGATCTGGCGGGCCTTGTTGGTCTTCTCGAGCAACTCCTCGGCGATGTCCAGGTTCTCGCCGAGCGGCACCGCGGACCCGTCCCACATGTGCGACTGGAACAGCGGTTCCTGCCCGTTGGCGACCCGTTCCAGGGAGACGTCGATCAAGGGGCGGATGTATTCGTCGACGTACTGCTTGGGGCAGTGGTCGGTGTGCAGCGCGATGTTGATCGGGTAGTTCTTCGCCACCACATGCGCGAACTCCGCCAGCGCCACGGCCCCGGTCACCATGTCCTTGACCGAACCGGACGCGAACTGCGCGCCGCCCCACGAGAACTGGACGATGCCGTCACTGCCGGCCTGGGTGAAGCCCTCGAGCGCCGCGATGATCGTCGACGACGACGTGCAGTTGATGGCGGGGTACGCGAACTGACCGGCCTTGGCGCGGTCCAGCATCTCGGCGTACACCTCGGGTGTGGCAACGGGCATCGTGATTCTCCTTCTGGACGGGTCCCTCCCCGGCATCCTGTCAGAAGGGGGCCGCTGATGTGATCCGAGCGCCGTAGGCTCCTGCGCGTGAGCACTTCCACCGCCCGACCGGTGTTCCCTGCCCCCGCGCAGTCGTGGCTCGAGTTGTTCTTCGACCTGGCCTTTGTGGCCGCGATCGTCGTGGTGTCCGCGTCCTACTCCCGCGATTACAGCGCCGGACAGGCGGCGTGGCTGATCCTGGTGTTCGCCCTGATCTGGACGACGTGGCTCATGACGACCCTGCGGCTCCAGGGGTCCCGGATCACGGGCGTGGTGCCGCGGGTGTTGATCGTCGCCCAGATGGCCTTGGTGTTGTTGATGGCGATCACCGCCGACGACTTCCTGGACAACGAGACCGAACCGGTGGGTCTGTTCTTCGGGCTCGTGTTGTTGACCGCGCTGCTGCTCAATCGGGCGGTGACGACACCTGACGACCCGGCCCGCCTGACCCGCTCAGAGACCTGGCGCCTGGTCGTGGGCATCGCCGTGTTTCTGCTGACCCGGTTCGTGGCCAATCCCGCCTTCTCCGCGCCGATGTGGGTGGCCGCGCTCCTGCTGGTGCTGAGCACGCTGCGGGGCACGGTCGTGTGGGACGCCAGTCAGGCGAAGAGGATCACCCACCGCTTCGGCGAGTTCACGATCATCGTGCTGGGCGAGAGTTTCCTGAAGTTGGCGCTGGTGGCCGGTGAGGAGCCGATGGAGGACCTCGACCTCTATGCGCTGCCGCTGGTCTTCGCTGTGATCACCGCCATCTGGTGGATCTACTTCGCGTACGTGGCGCCGGTGGGGATGGCTGGGCGGCAGCGCACGTGGATGCTGCTGCACCTCCCGCTGCACCTGTTCATCATCGCCTTGGCGGTCGGACTGTCGAAGCTGCTGTTGCCCGAGAGTGAGGCCTATCAGGGGTCGGCCTTCGGTTTGATCACGATCCCCCTGGTGGGGGTGCTGCTGTGTCTGGCCGTGCTGCTGCGGATCGGCGGCGGCCCGTTTGCGCGCCGCGGACCTCGGGTGCTGGTGGCCGGGGCCGTCGCGGCGATCTGCCTGGTGATCCTGAACTACCTGGGTCGCAGCGCGGAGTTCGATCTTGCGGGTACCGCGTTGTTGTTGAGCATCGTCCTGCTGGTGACCATCCGCGCACTGGGGCCGCTGCGGGGTTCGTCGGACGTGTCGGACCGGTCGTCCGACCACCCAGCGGGCGAGCCAGCGGCGACCACCGGTGGCACAGTAGCCAGGTGACCGCCTACCGCAGGAGCCTGCCCACCGCTCTGTTCTCCGCTGTGCTCAGTACGCCGCCGAGTATGTTGACGCGGCTGTCGGGCGGTCCCGTGATCGCCGACGGCGAGCCCCTGCAGCCCGCGACCCGCACGATGTTGATCCTCCGGGAGCGGCTCGGGCTGGCGAAGGATTCCCACGATGTGGCTGAGCGGCGAGACAGCATGCGCGACGCGTCTGCGCTGGCCATGCCGGTCGCCCGTCGGGTCACGGTGAGCAGCGGCACTCTGCCCGGCGCCGTTGATGATCGACCCGTCCGGATCTATCGGCCGTGGGACCGGGACCCGGGGCCTGCTCCCGTGATCCTGTATCTGCACGGCGGCGGTTGGGTGGTGGGTGATCTGGACACCCACGACGCGGTGTGCCGTGAGGTGGCGGTGGCCGGCGGCCTGACGGTGGTCGCCGTGGACTACCGGTTGGCGCCGGAGTTCCCGTTCCCTGCGGGGTTGGAGGATGTGGTGGCGGCGTTCCGTCACCTGCGCGATCACCCCCTGGCAGGTGAACAGCCGGGCGCCGTGGCGCTGATGGGAGACTCCGCCGGCGGCAATCTGAGCGCCGCAGCGGCGTTGCTGCTGCGCGACAGCGGGGAAGTGGGCCCGGCGGCGCTGGGGCTTATGTACCCGGCGACCGACCTGACCCTGGCGAGCCCGTCGATCGACCGGTTCGGCGACGGCTACTTCCTGACGCGCGACGACATGGAGTGGTACCGCGGCCATTACGCTCCGGATCCTGACCAGTGGATGGACCCCTTGGTCTCGCCGATGTTCGCTGACGATCTGTCGGGGCTGCCGCCGACTTGGGTGTGGACTGCGGGCTTCGACCCGTTGCGTGATGAAGGCGCGACGTTCGCCGACCGGCTGAGCGCGGCCGGCGTATCGGTCCATCACCACTGCTTCGGCGACCAGATCCACGGCTTCGCGAGCATGGGTTTCCTCCCCGGTGGCCTGACCCGGCTGCAGGCCATGGCCACCCAGTTGCGCCAACTCCTCGACGTCCCCCCTTCCTGACCCCCCGCGCCGCTGCTCCCGGGGGACCGCAAACCTCGCGCTCCGGCGCACAACTCGGGCGTGTAGCAGCCACCACGCCCGAGGTCTGTGCTCCGGCCCGAGGTTTGCGGTCCCCCGGGAGCAGCGCGGTGGCGGGCATCGGGCGGCGTCCTGCGCCATGGTGGGCACATGCGGGTTGTCGTGATCGGCGGGGATGCGGCCGGGATGTCGGCGGCCAGCCAGGTCAAGCGGCTGCAGGGCGCGGACGTTACGGTCACGGTGCTCAACGAACAGTCCTGGACGTCGTACTCGGCCTGCGGTATCCCGTATTGGATCGGTGGGGAAGCCGACGGGCCGGACGCTCTTGTGGCTCGCACCCCGGAGGAACACCGCACCCGCGGAATCGACGTCCGCACCGGAATGCGCGCCACCGCCATCGATCCGGAGCGGCACATCGTGACCGCGGAGTCGGTGATCGACGGTGCTGTCGAAGACTTCGAGTACGACCACCTGGTGTTGGCGACCGGGGCGCGGCCGGTCGC
>CAZVYU010000027.1:5465-10669 GCA_964631645.1 uncultured Actinomycetes bacterium | reverse complement strand
ATGGTCGACCGCGGGGTCGTGGTCGAGATGGGGGAATCGGTGCGCCGCATCGCCGCCGGCCCCGACGGTCGGGTCGCCCAGGTGGTGACGGACTCGAAGCAGATCGACGCCGACATCGTCTTCCTGGGCTTGGGCGTGCGACCCCGGTCGGAGCTCGCCGAGGCGGCCGGCCTCCCGCTGGGCGAGTGGGGCGGGATCCTGGTCGACGAACGTCAGCAGGTGCTCGGCCACGACACCATCTGGGCGGGCGGCGACTGTGTCGAAGTGACCGACCGGATCACCGGCCATCGGCGCTTCGTCCCGCTCGGCACCCACGCCAACAAGCACGGACGCGTCATCGGCCTCAACCTCGGCGGCGAGCCGGCCACCTTCCCCGGGGTCATCGGGACCGCGATCACCAAGTTCTGCGACGTGGAGATCTCCCGCACCGGGCTTCTCTCGACCGAGGCCGCCGACGCCGTGTCGGTGGTGATCGACACGTCGACCGCCGTGGGGTATCTGCCGGACGCCCGGCCGATGACGGTCAAGATGATCGCCGATCCGGCCACTCGTCGAGTACTGGGGGTCCAGATCGTCGGCGCCCCCAGCGCGGGACTTCGGATCGACTCGGCGGCCACCGCCATCTGGAACGGCATGACCGTCGACGACATCATCGGCCTGGACCTGGCCTACGCCCCGCCCTACACGCCGGTCTGGAGTCCGATCCAGACCGCCGCTCGCGCCCTGCTCTCGCAGTTGGCGGGCCCCCGGTGACCGCAAACCTCGGGCACCGGTTCACACCTCGGTCGTAGGGAAACCGCTACGCCCGAGTTCCGCGCCGGGGGCCGAGGTTTGCGGTCCCCTGGGCGGAGCGGGGGCGTGCTGGCGGATCCACGTGTGCATCACGATGGCCGCGGCGGCGCCGACGTTCAGGGAGCGGGTCGAACCGTACTGGGCGATCGACACTGTGGTGTCGCACACGGACAGCGCGTCGGGGCTGAGGCCGTCGGACTCACTGCCGAAGAACAGCACACATCGAGCCGGCAGTTCATAACTCTCCACGGGAACCGAGCCGGGCACGTTGTCCACACCGATGACGGGCAGATCCCCCTCCCCGGCGAAACGTGCCAGCGCCGCCGGGTCCGGCTGATGGCGCACGTGCAGGTAGCGGTCGGTGACCATGGCACCTCTCCGGTTCCACCGGCGTCGACCGACCACCTGCACCGATGCGGCCTGAAACGCGTTCGCCGTGCGCACGATCGAGCCGATGTTGAAGTCGTGGGCCAGGTTCTCGATGGCCACGTGGAAGCCGAACCGGCGGGTGTCCAGGTCGGCCACGATCGCCTCGACGGTCCAATAGCGGTAGCGGTCGATGACGTTGCGGGAGTCCCCGGTCGCCAGCAGTTCCGGATCCAACCGCGGATCGTCGGGCCACGGCTGCGGATGGGGGCCGACCGGTCCGGTCACGCAGGCGCCGGCTCGGGGCTGAGATCCCCGCCGCCGGGCTCTTCCAGCCTGGTGTCGGCGATGATCTCGTGCCGTTTCGCGTAGATGTCGAGCAACGACAGCATCATCGCGATGACCGGGATCGCCAGGAACGCCCCTGCGACGCCGAACAGGGCGGCGCCGAGCATGACGGAACCGAACGCCACCGCCGGATGGACGTTGACGGCCCGGGCACTGATCCGCGGCTCGATCGTCAGGTTCTCCACCTGCTGGTACAGCAGCGCCCACACCAGCGCGGCGATACCCACCCACGGAGTGGGGGACAGGAGCCCGACGATCACCGGCAGGATGATGGCGATGTACGTGCCGATCGTCGGCACGAACTGCGCCACCACACCCGTCCAGATCGCCAGGGCCAACCAGTACGGCATACCGATCAGGAAGAAGACGATGCCGGTCGTGAAGCTGTTGATGAACGCCAGGATGACCCGGGCTCCGATGTATCCGCCGGTCTTCTGTGCGGTGATGTCCCAGACGTTGAAGAAGAACGCCTGACCCCGCTCGGGGAACAGCGACGCCAGCCAGCGGCGCAGCCGCGGTCCATCGGCGGACAGGTAGAACGTGAACAGCGCGAACGTGAACAAGCCGAAGATCGAGCCGAGCACAGAACCGAGGATGCTCAGCGCCTGGGACCCGATCTGGGTGGCCAGGGCCTGCGCCTTGTTCGCGTCGAGATTGAGCGACTGCGTGATCTGGTTGATGTCGATGTTCTGGTTGAACCGTTGGTTGATCCAGTCGATGGCGCCCTCGACGAGCCCGGGCAGAGCGGCGACGATCTGCGCCACCTGATCCACAAAGAGGCTCCCGAAGGACAACACGAAGATGATGGCCGCCACCAGGAACGCGAGCATCACCAGCATCGTCGCGAATCCCCGCTTCATGTGCCGGGACAGCCGGTTGACGGCCGGCGCCATGGCGATGGACGCGAACCAGCTCATAAGGACCGTGAAGATGACCGAGCCGCCATCGTCGATCACGAAGCGCAGGAACAAGGCCAGGGCGATCAGCGCGATGACGACGAGACCGACCCGCCAGATGTTCCCGGGGACCAGCGTCACCTGCCGGCGCTTCGGCACCTCGACCACCGGCTGGGCAGGCTCGGAGACCGCATCAGCGGTGGTCGGGACTACAGCATCGGACACAGGAACCTCACCTTCGTGATGTGCCCACGGTAGGGGACCGACGCCCCCGGGGAGGACAAGAACGAAGACGCCACGTGTCGCAGCCCACGTTTGTCGGTGGCTGCCGCGGTTACGCTTCATCCGTGTTGACCCAAGCCCCCGCCCTGCTGCCGGACTGGCTCAATGCCGAGACCCTTCTGCAGAGCCTCGGGCCCTACGCCTTCTGGGGCGCGGTCCTCATCATCTTCGCCGAATGCGGACTGCTCATCGGGTTCTTCCTGCCCGGCGACAGCCTCATCTTCGTCGTCGGTCTGCTCATCGCGCAGGGCACCATCGACATGAACATCTGGGTGGCGTCGCTGATCATGGTCATCGCCGCGGTCACGGGCAACCTCGTCGGGTACTGGGTCGGCGCCAAGGCCGGACCTCCCCTGTTCGACCGGCCGGACTCCCGGCTCTTCCGCAAGGAGTACGTCACCAAGACGCACGAGTTCTTCGAGCAGTACGGGCCCCGAGCCATCATCCTGGCCCGGTTCGTTCCCATCGTCCGTACCTTTATCACCGCCATCGCCGGGGTCGCGCAGATGGACTACCGCAAGTACGTCATCTACAGCACCATCGGCGGCGTGATCTGGGCCGGCGGCGTCATGCTGGCAGGTTACTTCCTGGGCACCATCCCCTTCGTCCAGAACAACCTCGAGATCATCCTGCTCTCGGTGGTGCTCATCTCCGCCATCCCGATCGGGATCGAGATCCTGCGCAGCCGGCGCAAGACTGCGGCCTGACCCGCGATCCCGGCTCTCCTGAGCATCACGTCAAGTCCAGCCCAAGGCGCCGGTAAGGCTCTTTGAGCGGCTTGGATCCTGCCCCCGGCCGGTGTTCCTCTCGTACGGCAACGACCGAACGAGGAGACACCATGACGTCACTGACCGCCCGCGTGGGCGTCGGAACCACCGCCGCCGCTCTGGCCATGGCAGGTGCCGCGGTTTCGAGCCAGGCACTCGCCGCCGGGCTCACGGCCCCAGCCGGGTCCGTGCGGGTCCAGAAGGCATCCGGGCCTGGCGTGGCCTACGCCCGCTACCGCACGACCAAGAGCCGGACTTTCGTCACGAAGTACTACGCGCAGCAACTGCGCACCGCCGGGTACACCGTCATCGGACCCAAGACGACGAAGACGGAGTCATCGGTATTCGCCAAGAAGGGCGGCCGTTACGCGGAGGTCCAGGCCGGTGGCGCCAACCCGACGTACTTCGAGGTGTGCACCGGCACCAACCGCGCGCAGGTCACCAAGTGTGATTCGCCGTCGGGGGCCAGCTGATCGCAGGACACGGACGGCGGCGGTGCGGCAGGCTCGGGGGCGACCCGAAGGAGCGCCATGCACCGCATCGCCGCCGTCACCGTCGCCGCCGTCCTCGCTCTGGGACTGGGCGGGTGTGGCAGTACCGAACCCACGACGCTGCCCGTCCCCGACGCGACGCTCGCTGCGACCGACGAGCCCGCGCAGCCCGACGGGACCGCCACCCTGCCGGCCGACTGGCCGTCGGACCTCCCGCAGCCGAAGGGCCTGACGCTGGTCAACGCGATCAAACTCGACGGCGCGGAGGGTCCCACCTGGAGTGCCACCTATCAGGGTCCCGGTGACGCAGGTCAGGTCTACGACGAACTCACAAGCGCCCTGCAGAACAACGGATTCCAGTCGGACAGCACCTTCGGAGGTGGCCCCGACGGGGGCGTGAGCACCTGGACGAAAGGCAACACCCGGGTCCAGGCAACAGTCCTGATCGAGAACGACCAGGTCGCCGTCAACCTGACCGCCCTGCAGTCGGGCGGCTGATCCGTCGGCCCCTACTCCCTGGCGGCCGCAGCCAGAATCGACTGTTCGATAGCCGTCGTGATGGCCGGGGGACGATCCGCCGGCGGCGTGACCGCCGGGCCGGATGCCCTCCACTCCCGGGCGGCGTCGACCGTGTCCACCAACGGCCGCCCGTGGAATCCGGTGCTCCCGATCGCGTCGGTCGCCAGGTCGGGCAGCCCGCCGGGGATCCACATCGGAAGTCCGAAGTTGGGGGCCACCCCGGCGGCGAGGAGCGTGCCGTCGTCGATCCACCGAACCTGGGCCACACCTCCGGTGGCCGCCACCACGGCGGTGAGCCAGTCGCCCCACGTGTCCCGGCTCGGGGAGTTGGCCGCGTTGTAGACACCACCGGCGCCGGACAGGGTCCGATCCACCAACCAGATCGCCAGGTCGTCGACATCCACGAAAGGGAACGATCGATCGGCGGAACCGGGACCGATCATCACGCCACCGGCCTCCGCTCGGTCGAACCAGTAGGGGATCCGTCCCATGTTCTCGTACGGCCCCAGGATGAAACTCGGTCGGACGATCGTCACTGCCCCGTCATCGAATCCCCGCAGGGCGGCCAGTTCGCAACCCCGCTTCTGTTCGGCGTAGCGGGACAGCGCCGGGGCGGACTCATCGTCCGGATCGCCCACGACCGTCGGTGCGTCCTCGTAGATGAGACCCGACCCATCGAAGACGTCACCCCGGTACACCGACATCGAGGAGACGAGCCCGTACCGGTCCACGGCACCACGCAG
>CAZVYU010000027.1:0-5365 GCA_964631645.1 uncultured Actinomycetes bacterium | reverse complement strand
CCCGGTACACCGACATCGAGGAGACGAGCCCGTACCGGTCCACGGCACCACGCAGTGCCCCGACCGCGATCCTGACGTGCCGCGGGGCTCGGGCGCTGACATCGACGGCCGCATCGAAAAGGCATCCGGCCAATACCCGGCTCATCCCCGCGGCGTCGTCGCGATCGGCGCGCAGGGCCACCACCCCGGCTACGTCGGTGCTGGTCCTTCCCCGGTTGAGCGTGGCGACCTCATGGCCGTGGGCCTGAGCCGCGCGGACCACGGCCCGTCCGACGAACGACGTTCCGCCCAGTACCAGGACGCGCGCCATACGTCAGTCCAGACCGAGGTCGTCCAGGTGATAGGCGGCCCGGTACTCCAGGCCTTCGGACTCGACCCGTGGGGCGGCGCCCCGTTCGACGATCACCGCGACGCCCACGACGACGGCACCGGCTTCACGCAGGGCCTCAACCGCGGTCATCACCGAGCCACCGGTGGTGGAGGTGTCCTCGACCGCCAGGACCCGGCGGCCCGCCACGTCCGGACCTTCGATCCGCCGTTGCAGTCCGTGCTGCTTGGACTCCTTGCGCACGACGAACGAGTCCAGCTGTCGCCCCCGCGCCGCGGCCGCGAACATCATGGCGGACGCGACCGGGTCGGCGCCCAACGTCAGCCCACCCACAGCGTCGTACTCCCACGACTCGGTGAGGTCGAGCATGACCTCACCGACCAAGGGCGCTGACTGGCCGTCGAGGGTGACGCGGCGCAGGTCGACGTAGTAGTCGGCCTCCTTGCCGCTGGACAGGATGACCTTGCCCATCACCACGGCCTTCTCGCGGATGTCCGCCAGCAGTGCGTCCCGGGCCGCGGCGCTCACGGCTTCATCTCGTAGGTGCCGTCGTAGGACAACACCTCGGTCACGAACGCCTGCTCCGCCTCCGCGTCGATCTGCGGTCGGCGCACGATCGCCAGTCCCGCAGCGCGCTGGGCGTCGGTGGCCGATGCCTGGCCGTGCAGCGCCACCGCCTGCTCGGACATGTCCTGGACGAACACGGCGAACATGCGGTCGATGTGGGCCTCGGTGAGGTCGGACAGATCGCTCACCGAGCCGGCCCGGGTCTTGCCCTCGTCCATGGCCAGCGCCGCCGACTCACAGATCAGTTGGGCATAGACGATCTGGGTGAAGAGCTGCCCCAGCACCTGCAGGTAGTCCAGGTCCTTGGCCTGCTCCGGCGTCGGAGGGGCGGTCATGACCAACTGCGTGAATGCGTCAATCTGTTCGCGGAAGGCCGCCACGTTGGGCAGATGCCCGAACCGGTCGAACGCCGGACGCCAGTCCGCGAAGCCGATCTTGCTCAGGCCCTTGGCCGGTCCCTGCTCGAACAGATACGTGTCGTCGGCGGCGTCCTGACGCACGTCGATCACCGGGTACTCCTGCGCGGCACCGTGAGCGGCGCCCAGGTACATCGGCAGGAACTTCAGCACCAGCGCGATGTTGACGTGGACGGTTCCCTCCAACTTCGGCAGCGCTCGGATGTCGCTGGCGGCGCGGCTGAAGTAGGTGTCCTGCTCGAAACCACGCGCGGCGATGACATCCCACAGGAGGTCGATGACCCGCTCACCCTCGCTGGTCACCTTGGCCTTGGTGATCGGGTTGAACAGAAGGAACCGGCGATCATCCTCGCTCGCGCTGCGGAAGTAGTCGGCCGACCGCGCGGCGTAGACCTTCATGGCGACCAGACGCGCGTAGGCGTCGGCCAGCATGCGCCGCACGTGCGGGAAGTCGGTGACCCGGTTGCCGTACAGGATGCGGTTGTTCGCATGGGTGATGGCTTCGAAGAAGGCGTGCTCGCTGATGCCGATGCTGGCCCAGCCGAGGTTGACCTTGCCCACGTTGACAGTGGCCAGGGCGGCGTCCCAGGCGGGCTTGCCGACATGCAGGATGTCGGACTCGGCGACCGGGTATTCGTGCAGGTTGAACGCTGCGACGAACATCTGGCCCGCCACCACGTTCTTGATGAGCTCGTAGCTCGGGTGCTGCGTGTCGACGAGGAAGAAGGCGTATTCGCCGGGGCGTTCCGGGTCGTCATCGGCGAACTTGCCGAACACGCTGAGGCGACCGGCGACGTTGCCATTGCCGATGTACCACTTGCCGCCGCTGGCAGTGAAGCCACCGTCGTCGGTGCGCGTCAGGATCATGTCGGTGGAGTAGATGTCGGCGCCATGTTCGCGCTCCGAAAGGCCGAAGCCGAAGATATGCCCGTCGGCCAGCAGCCCCGCGATCTGCTTGCGGGCGTCGTCGTTGGCGGACAGCCACACCGGCCCGAGCCCGAGCACGGACACCTGCCAGGCGTACCAGTGGGACAGCGAATAGAAGCCGAGAATCTCGTTCAGGTCGTTGATGCGAGCCAGATCCCAGCGAGCGTCGTCCTGACCGACAAGGGCGCCGACCTCGGCCGGGGTGCCAAAGGCCGAGAAGATCTGGTTGTCGGCGACCAGTTTCAGGAAGTCGGTGTACCACTCGCCCGAGTAGTACTCCTCCTTGTTCTTGGCCAGGCCCTTGCTCTCGAAGAAGTCGACCAGCGCCAGCAGTTTCTGCTGGGTCGGCTCGTCGAAACCGCTCGGGTCGTAAGTGCGGGGGTTGAACAGCAGGGACATCCGGATCCTCCCGGTCGCAGTGCGAAACCTGACGCTCAGGGTACGACGAGCCACCGACAACCGCCGAAGTGCCCAGGGGCGGCCGCCGGACAGGCGTGGGAAAGTGGGGTCATGAGTCGCGCACTTGTCACGGGAGCCACTGTCGGTCTGGGCCGGGGGTTCTCCGATGCTCTGGCCGACCGCGGGCACGACCTGATCCTGGTCGCCCGCAACGAGGAACGGCTGGCGTCCGTGGCCGCCGACTTGCGCCGGGCCCACGGGGTGGCCGTGGAGACCGTGTCGGCCGACCTGGGCCGGCGAGACGATGTCGACCGGGTGGCAGCCCTGCTGGCGGACCCCGAACGGCCGGTGCAGGTACTGGTCAACAACGCGGGATTCGGGATCGAGGAGCCGTTCCTGGCGAGTTCCGTCGCGGATGAGCAAGCGATCATCGACGTGATGGTCACGGCGGTGATGCGCCTGTCGCACGCGGCGCTCCCAGGGATGGTCGAACGAGGTAGTGGGCGGCTCATCAATGTGAGCAGTGTGGCCGGCTGGATCACGGGCAGCACGTACAGCGCGGCGAAGTCCTGGGTGACGGTGTTCACGGAAGGGCTGGCCGGCGAACTGGCCGGGACGGGGGTGGCCGCCACCGCGGTCTGCCCGGGTTTCACCCACACGGAGTTCCATCAGCGGGCCGACATGGACATGACCGGCGTCCCCAGTTGGATGTGGCTGGACGTCGACGACGTCGTGTCCCGCGCGTTGAAGGACTCCGCTCGGGGTCGCCCGATCAGTGTCGCCGGGCGGCAGTACGAGGCGTTGAGCCTGGCGGCGCAGTACCTGCCCCGACCGCTGGTGCGCCGGATCAGCTCGGGTCGGCGATCCGGTTCGGGCAGCGCGGGGCGCTGATCATCGCACCAGGAGCTGTCGGACCCTGGTGATGTAGTGAGACATGAACCCACCATCGGTCCCGTCTCTGGTGAGGGACGACTGCTGGATTCCGGAGACCGCGGTTCCGGACCGTGCCCGGGTTCCCGGGGCCGCCGGCCTCCCTACCGTAGGGAGGCCGATCCCGCCCACTGACCAGTCCGCTTCGGCCGTGGAGAAGGGTGCGGCCCGCCAGCTGTGGCTGGCCGCCCGTCCCTCGTGGGCTCAGGCGGGGTGGTGGGATGCCGACCTGAGTGACGAGGTTCGGGCGCTGATGTGGCTCCCGGTCGGCGTGGTACTCCAACAAGCGCTCCTGGCACTCTCCACCCCGGGCCGAGCCAGGCGAGTTCCCCTCAGTCCTGACTCCTCTGCTCGGCACGATTCGCTCCACGCTCTCGGGGAATGCCATCGGCCACACTTGCGTCCCACACCAGAAGAGGCCACGGGTGTCGCCGGAGCGCCCTGCGGCTGTCAGGTCGTGGTGGTCGCGGCCTGGGCCAGTATCGCGTCGTGGGCGGCGTGGCAGAGCGACCAGGCGATGCTCCAATCGGTAGGCGCACACGCCATCGAGGTCCCGGCCTCCCCCCGTCGACCGGACCTGGGCACCCTCACTGACTGCGCCATCGAGGATGTCGCCCCGGCCCTGCGCTCGGGGCCCGCTTCAGCTGAGGGACGCGTCAGCCAGGCTCGGGATCTCTTCGACCTGCCCGAACTGTGGCGAGCAGTGGCGAGCGGACTGCTTCTCGATTGGCACGCCCGACTCCTGATGTCGGACCTGCGGAATATGGACGAAGACGTCCGGCGTCACATCATCATCGACCTGTTGTGCGACCTGCGACTGCGGCGCAGCCGCGGACTGGCGGAGTGGACGTTCACCGAGTTGCGCCGCCAGGCGCGCCGACTTGCTGCTCGTCAGGATCCCGACTTCAGTGAGCAGCGCCGCAGCTGTCACCGACGGCGCGGTGTACGGGTCCGCTATCCCGGCGGCGGAGCCGGCACGGTGACGGCAGACCTGACAGATGACGTCGCGGCCCGCATCTTCCATCGGCTCAGCGCGATCGCAAACGGCCTGGACGATCCCACCGACAACCGGAGCCTGGAACAGAAGCGGGCAGATGTGTTCGTCGACCTCATCCTCGGGCAGGCCCATCAGGGCGCGATCCTGACGGCCATCGGCACCCCGACCGATCCCGGTCGGCGCACACCGCCCGAAGGCCCCGCCCAGCCTTCTTCGGACGCACACTCCCACGGCCTCGCCCCTGCCCCGGCCACGTCAGGTGAGGTCGCCGTCGTGATCAACCTGTCCACCCTGCAGGGGTTGGATTCGTGCCCCGGCTACGTGCCGGGCGTCGGTCCCATCCCGCCCGAAGTCGCCCGGGAGCTGGCCGCCGATCGGGCGTGGCGCGCGTGGATTACCGAGACGCGATCGACCCGGGACACCGTGGTCGCGACCAGTCCACGCACCTATCGACCACCCGCCGGATTGGCCCGACTACTGCGAGCGCGAGAGCCGCACTGCCGGATGCCCGGGTGCCGCTCGATGGTCACCGACCTCGACCACATCGTCCCGTTCCCGCGGGGCGCCACGACCGCCGAGAACCTCCAACCTCTGTGCCGGCGACATCATCGGATGAAGACCCACACCCGATGGCGGGTGCAGTCCGACGAGGAGGACTCCTGGATCTGGACCAGTCCGAACGGAGTCACCTTCCGCGACGTCGCGGAAAGCCCGCTCCCCTGACGCGCTACTGCCGGAAGGACGGTGCTGTCGCGGCGATCGCCAGGGCGACCACAGCCAACACCCCGAACCCGACCCGCA
>CAZVYU010000026.1:24641-26241 GCA_964631645.1 uncultured Actinomycetes bacterium | reverse complement strand
CGTCGGCTGGTTGAGGTCGGTCAGCCGTTGGCTGCCCGTACCCGGTACCGCTTGTCCTTCTTGAAGTCGGTGTAGGACTTCCAACTCACGCCGTCCGCTGATGTGAAGACGCGATCCTTCGCGGTGTACCGCAACTGGATCTTGCCCGGTCCGCGGACCCGCAGCTTGATGTACTTCTTGCCGGTCTCGACCCGGGCGACCGAGGACTTGGCGGTCACCTTCACCTTGACCATCTTGTCGGCGGTGGTCATGCAGTTGCGGGGCAGGATGTTGTACTTGTTGCCGACCACCATGTTCTTCGGCGGATTCACGCAGAAGGCCTTCGACCGCTTCGGTCCGCGGCTCTTGCACTCGCCGGTCTCGAGGGTCCACTCCTTGTACTTGTCGGGGTAGTCAGTACTGATCCAGGTGACGCCGCGCCGGGTCATCCCTTCCCACCCGAAGCCCGGGAAGTTGGGTTCGCCGGTCCTGTTGTCACCCTTGGTGATCGTGTTGAACCACACGTTCACGGCGAGCCCGGCATCGCGGAAGGCATTGACGGCGGCATCGTCGAGGCGGAAGTTGATGATGCCCGGGTTGGCACCGGCCGGCACATCTCCCGGCGCCGGCAACGTCGTGTCCTTGTTGCCGAACCACATCAAGGGCAGTTGCGGGTCCTCGGCGTGCAGCCACTCGAGCAACTCCTTCGAGAAGCCGGCGCCCCAGGCTTTGTAGCCGTACTCCTTCAGGTAGTCGAGGTAGATCGCGTAGAGCTTGGGATCGTCGGCGTCCTTGTATTCGATGAACGACGGCATCTGGCGTTTGGCGAAGAACTTCAGCGACTGCTTCAGCGACGGGATCCGCTCGCCGTTGTTGAGTCGGACGTTCTTCCGCAGGTACTTCCAGGTGTAGTCCCCGACCAGGCCCGTTCCATCAGTCGTGCGATCCAGGTCCTCGTCGTGCATGATCACCGGAATCCGGTCCTTCGTGAACCACACATCCGTCTCCATGACGCCGACGCCCATGTTGGCGGCACGCCGGAAGGCCCACATGGAATTCTCTTTGGCGTCGGTGACGTCGCCTTCACCGCCGCGGTGCGCCACCGACAGGGGGCACAACTTCGACGCAGACGCGGAAACGGACGGCGCGACGGGTGCGGCCTGCGCGGAGGCCATCGGGACGAGGCTGGTGAGACCAACCAGCCCGGCCAGTCCGGCGGTTGCCAGGGTGGACTTCTTCACGGGTTCTCCTTGTGACGGAACGGAGACGAACGGTGCGAAGTTATCCCAGTCGTAGTCCGGGAAGCAGGCCGAAACCACCAATTGCCGAACGTTGCGATCAGCGGTCGGTGGTGACGAGGTCCGCGCGCCTTGTTGTCGGTCTCCCGTGGCGCGTCTATAGTGCGGGGGCTGTCTACTCAGATCTGGGGCGAGCACGACATGGCCAAGGGCGCGATCGGAGGGCTCCGCCGCGCTGTCGCGGGAGCTGCGAACAAGGTGAAGACCAGAGGGGCCACTACCGCCACCAATGGCCAAACGTCGGCTGCCGCGGCTCCTTCGAAGAAGGCCGCTCCGGCCAAGAAGGCGGCACCTGCCAAGAAGGCCGCACCTGCCAAGAAGGC
>CAZVYU010000026.1:0-24541 GCA_964631645.1 uncultured Actinomycetes bacterium | reverse complement strand
CGGCGAAGAAGGCCGCACCGGCGAAGAAGGCCGCACCGGCGAAGAAGGCCGCACCGGCGAAGAAGGCCGCACCAGCGAAGAAAGCCGCACCAGCGAAGAAAGCCGCACCAGCGAAGAAAGCCGCACCCGCCAAGAAAGCGGCACCCGCCAAGAAAGCCGCACCCGCCAAGAAAGCCGCACCAGCGAAGAAGGCGGCACCGGTCAAGAATCCCGCCCCCTCGGCGAAGAAGAAGGTGGCCCCTGCGCCGCGGCGAAAGGGTCAGCTGCCGGTCCGCGACGGAGAGACACCCTGGACTCCCGCGGAGATCGCGGGAGTCCGCGACGAACTCGAGGGCGACCTGGCGGAACTGGACCAGGAACTCCTGGACATGGCCGCCGTCCTTAAGGATCTGATGTCCGAGGTCATCGACGGTGCTGGCGACGACCAGGCCGATGCCGGCTCCAAGACCTTCGAACGTGAACACGAGATGGCGCTGGCAGCCAATGTGCGGGAGGTCCGCGATCAGGTCGCGCTGGCCCTCGACCTGCTCGACTCCGGGGACTACGGGATCTGTACGTCGTGCGGGCAGCCGATCGGCAAGCTCCGGCTCCAGGCCTTCCCGCGCGCGACCCTGTGCCTGGCGTGCAAACAGCGCGAGGAACGGCGCTGACCGTACCCTGGACCAGTGACCCCCTCCGCCGCCGGCCGCCGCGGCACCCTGATCGTCCTCCTGGTGGCTGCGGGTGTCCTGGTGATCGACCAGATCACCAAGTGGTGGGCCGAGCGAGCCTTGGCGGGCCGGCCGCCGGTCGAGGTGGTCGGTGAGCTGCTGCAGTTCACCTTCGTCCGCAACCCTGGCGGCGCATTCTCCCTGCTCACGTCACACACCTGGTTGTTCACCGTCGTCGCACTGGGAGTGGCCGGCGCCATCCTGTGGTACTCGCGTCGGGTCCGTTCCGGGTGGTGGCTAGCGGCCCTCGGGGTCCTGCTCGGCGGTGCCTTGGGGAACCTGGTGGACCGGTTCGTCCAACCCCCGGGTCCGGGCGTCGGGCACGTGGTCGACTTCATCGAACTGCCGAACTGGCCGGTGTTCAACGTGGCCGACATGGCAGTCGTGTCCGGTGCTGTCGCCATCGTGGTGCTGTCGCTTCTGGGCGTCGATCCGGCCGGGCGCGCGGCGCACGACGAGTCGGCGACCGACCGCGCCACCGAACCGGCATCGTGAGCGACACTCGAGCACTCCCTGTTCCTGAGGGCTTGGTCGGCGAGCGGGTGGACATAGGGGTCGCACGCCTGTTGGGCGTCTCCCGAGCGAAGGCGGCGGACCTGGCGAGCACCGGCTCGGTCCTGGTCGATGGTGTGCCGGCCGCGAAGTCCGATCGGCTTGCCGCGGGGGCTTGGCTCGAGGTCAGCCTGCCCGAGGTCCGGCCGGTCGCGCCGCCGCAGCCCGTTCCGGGGCTCGCCGTCCTGTACGAAGACGACGACCTCATCGCGGTGGACAAACCGGTGGGAGTGGCCGCCCACGCCAGCCCCGGGTGGGACGGTCCGACCGTGGCGGGCGGCCTGCGGGCGGCCGGCCACACCGTGGCCTCGGCCGGGCCGGAGGAGCGGCAGGGGATCGTGCATCGACTCGATGTCGGGACCAGCGGTGTGATGGTGGTCGCCAAGTCCGACCATGCCTACTCGGCCCTCAAGAACCAGTTCAAGGAACGCACGGTCGACAAGGTCTATCACGCGCTGGTCCAGGGTCACCCGGATCCCAGCCGCGGCACCATCGACGCCCCGATCGGCCGGCAGCGCGGTCACGATCACCGGTTCGCGGTGGTGTCCGACGGACGGCCGAGTGTGACCCACTACGAGACCAGGGAGGCGTTCCGCTACGCATCCCTGCTGGAGGTGCATCTCGAGACAGGCCGTACCCACCAGATCCGGGTCCACATGGCCGCGACCCGTCATCCGTGTGTGGGGGACCTGACCTACGGGGCAGACCCGGTGCTCGCCGAACGACTGGGTGTGACGCGACAGTGGCTGCATGCCGTGCAACTGACGGTCACCCATCCCGCCACCGGAGATCCGATCACGTTCACATCGCAGTATCCGGCGGATCTGGCCACCGCCCTGACGCGCCTCCGCGACCTGTAGGTCAGCGCGAAGGGTATGGGTTCGGTCGGCAGCCCAACAGGCCCTTCGACTGCTGCATCATGACCGGCGCCAACTGGCCCGGGCCGGCGCAGTACTCATGGGCATGGCCCAGCCCATGGCCGAACTCATGGTTGATCTGGTAGCGGCGGTACTGCTGGATCGAGGCGAAACCATCGGCGCCGTCGAACCAGCGCAAGGAGTTCAGAGCGGCGAACCGCCCGTTCCAACAGGAGTACTGACCGTTGGTCGCGTAGCCCGCCTGGGCGCACAGACCATCGACCACGGCCGGTTCCGCCAGCAGGATCCGGATCGACGCGGTGTCCGGATCGGCCACCTGACGCAGGCGGACACTCGCGGCCCATCCGTGGGTGGTGTCGTCCAGGGCGGCGGTCACGGCCTGGCTCAGCGCGGTGGCCTGGTCGCGCAGCGCGGGATCCACCTCGACGGTGTAGGTCGTCTCGGAACCGGTCCCGACCGCGGGTCGAGCGTGCGGGACGAGCAGGTGGCCGTCGCCGGTCGGACGCAGGGGGATCGGCGGTCGCGCTGCCGGGGCTGGTCCCGGGTGGATGACCGCGCCATCGGCCACTTGGGTCGGCGTGACCGCGTCCGATTCGGCGGCACGATGCGTGACCGTGACGAGGGTGAGACCGGCGGCGGCGACAGCAGCCAGTCGGATCCACACGATGGTCGACGTTAGGTCGTGCGGGAGCGGAACTGGTGACGGCGCGCCGCGAGGCCATGGCGGAGGTCCGGGTTAGAGTCGAGGACGCCGGGCAGCTCCGGCATCCCACCCTCCGCCGGACGTCGGCGGTCACTGCAGGAGGTCCGGTGGCGCAGGTAGCCGACGACTCGTTCGTCCACCTGCACGTGCACACCGAGTACTCGATGCTGGACGGGGCCGCCCGGCTCGACGACCTGTTCACGGAGGTCTCTCGACTGGGTCAGCGCTCGATCGCCATGTCCGACCACGGCAACCTCTACGGGGCCTTCGAGTTCTACACCAAAGCCCGCGCTGCCGGCATCAAACCCATCATCGGGATGGAGGGCTACTACGCCCCCCACGGTCGGTTCGAGCGCGCCCCCATGAGTTTTGGCGGGGGATACGACGAAGGCGCCGGTGAGATCAGCGAGGGTCGGGGCAAATTCGCCTACACCCACATGACGTTGTGGGCCGAGAACAACGTGGGCCTGCACAACCTGTTCCGCCTGTCGAGCATGGCCAGCATCGAGGGCTATTACCGTGCTCCCCGATTCGACCGGGAGCTGCTGGACCGGTACGGCAAGGGGCTGATCGGGACGACGGGATGCCCTTCGGGCGAGGTGAACCGGTGGCTCCAGGCCGGTAACTACGACAAGGCGCTCGCGGCCGCCGCCGACTTCCAGGACATCCTCGGCAAGGAGAACTACTTCTGCGAGGTCATGGACCACGGCATCGACATCGAACGCCGGTTCCGGGACGATCTGCTGCGAATCGCACGGACCCTGGATCTGCCGTTCCTGGCGACCAACGACACCCACTATGTCCACCCCGACGACTGGCGCATGCACGACGCGTTCCTGTGCGTGGGAACCAAGAGCCTGCTGGCCGACGACAAGCGGTTCCGGTTCGACAGCCACGATTTCTACATCAAGACCGCCGCGCAGATGCGGGAGATGTGGCGCGAACTGCCGGGGGCCTGCGACAACACGCTTCTGGTGGCGGAACGGTGCGACATCTCGTTCGACGAGGGCGCCAACCTCATGCCCCGGTTCCCCGTTCCTGCGGGTGAGACGGAGGAGTCCTGGCTGGTCAAGGAGGTCGAACGTGGCCTGGCCGCCCGGTTCGCCCCGGACCCCGTCCCCGACGCCCACCGGCGCCAGGCCGAGTACGAGCTGCAGGTCATCGCCCAGATGGGGTACCCCGGGTACTTCCTGGTGGTGGCCGACCTCATCCGGCATGCCCACGACCAGGGCATCCGGGTGGGCCCCGGCCGCGGGTCGGCGGCGGGAGCACTCATCGCCTGGGCCCTGGGCATCACCGAACTGGACCCCATCGCCCACGGGTTGCTGTTCGAGCGGTTCCTCAATCCCGAACGGGTGTCGATGCCCGACATCGACATCGACTTCGACGAACGTCGCCGCGGCGAGATGATCCGCTACGCCACCGAGCGGTACGGATCGGATCATGTGGCGCAGATCGTCACGTACGGCACGATCAAGGCCAAGGCCGCCATCAAGGATGCGGCCCGGGTCATGGGGCAACCGTTCGCGCTGTCCGACCGGATCACCAAGGCGATGCCGCCGGCGGTGATGGGGAAGGACGTCCCGCTGTCGGGCATCTTCGACCCCGCCCACAAGCGGTACGGCGAGGCCGGCGAGTTCCGCGACCTGTATGCCGCCGATCCGCTGGTGAAAGAGGTGGTGGACACCGCGCGCGGTCTGGAGGGGCTCAAACGGCAGGTAGGGGTCCACGCCGCCGGCGTCATCCTGTCCAGTGAACCGCTGGCCGACGTGATCCCGGTCTGGCGTCGCGACGCCGACGGGTCGATCATCACCCAGTTCGACATGGGGGCGTGCGAGACCCTCGGCCTGCTGAAGATGGACTTCCTGGGTCTGCGGACCCTGACCGTCATCGACGACTGCATCCGCTCCATCGCCGCCAACACCGGCGAGACCCTGATCCCCGAGAAGCTGCCACTCGACGACCGCCGCACCTACGAACTGCTGGCCCGCGGCGACACCCTCGGGGTGTTCCAGCTCGACGGCGGTCCCATGCGGGCGCTCCTGCGGTCGATGGTCCCGGACAACTTCGAGGACATCTCCGCGGTCCTGGCGCTCTATCGTCCCGGCCCCATGGGCGCCAACGCCCACAACGACTACGCGGACCGCAAGAACGGGCGGCAGGCCGCCAAGCCGATCCACCCGGAGCTGGCCGAACCGCTCGCCGAGATCCTCGACGACACCCACAGCGTGATCGTCTACCAGGAACAGGTCATGGCGATCGCACAGAAGGTAGCCGGGTACTCCCTGGGCAAAGCGGACCTGTTGCGCCGCGCCATGGGCAAGAAGAAGAAGGAGATCCTCGACAAGGAGTTCGAGCCGTTCAGCGCCGGTATGCGGGCCACCGGGTACTCCGACGAGTGCATCCACGCGTTGTGGGACGTCCTCGTCCCGTTCGCCGACTACGCGTTCAACAAGGCCCACACCGCCGGTTACGGGTTGGTCGCGTACTGGACGGCGTACCTGAAGGCCAACTATCCGGCGGAGTTCATGGCGGCGCTGCTGACCAGCGTCAAGGACGACAAGGCCACCTCCAACGGCCCCGGTCGGCTGTCGGTGTACCTCAACGAGTGCCGTCGGATGGGGATCAAGGTCCTGCCCCCGGACATCAACGAATCCGACTCCGACTTCACGCCGCGAGGCAGCGACATCCGGTTCGGGTTGTCGGCGGTCCGCAACGTGGGCGAGAACGTCGTCGCCTCCATCCTCACCACTCGCCGTGCCCACGGCCGGTTCGCCGACTTCCCGGATTTCCTGCGCTCCGTCGAGATCGGTGTGTGCAACAAGCGGACCATCGAGTCGCTGATCAAGGCAGGCGCCTTCGACTCGCTGGGACACACGCGCAAGGGACTCGTGACGGTGCACGAGCAACACGTCGACGCCGCCGTCGAGACCAAACGCGCCGAGGCCGTGGGACAGTTCGACCTCTTCGGCGACGGCAGCTCGGACAGCGGTCTGGAAGTCGGTCTGTCCGTTCTCCCGGACATCCCGATGGGGGAGTGGGACAAGGGGCAACTGCTGGCGGCCGAGCGCGAGATGCTGGGGCTGTACGTCAGTGATCACCCGCTCAACGGGGTGGAACATCTGCTGCGGCAGGCCGTGGACTGTTCCATCGCGAGCCTGCACACCGACGAACGTCCCAGCGGCCACACCGTCACGATCGGCGGGCTCATCAGCACCGTCCAGCGCAAGGTGACCCGCGAGAAGGGGGAACCCTGGGCGCTCGTTCAGCTCGAGGACCTGGACGCGTCGGTCGAGATCGCGGTGTACCCGCGCACCTACTCCCCGGTGGCGGCCCACTTGGTCGAGGACAAGATCGCGTTGTTCACCGTCAAGCTGGATCGCCGCGACGAAGAGACCCTGAAGGTCGTGGCCCGCGAGGTCTCCTTCCCCGACCTGTCGGAGCAGAATGTGGGGCCGGTGCGACTGGCGATGCCGGCCACGCGCTGCGTCCCCCCGGTCGTCGACCGGCTGAAGGAGGTCCTGGCGGCGCACCCGGGAACCGTCGAGGTGCAACTGCATCTCAGCAGCGGCGGCCGGACCACGGTGCTGCGACTGGACGATCGGCTGCGGGTGACCCCGTCGCCGGCGCTCATCGGCGAGCTCAAGGCGCTCCTGGGTTCCGGCGCGATCGTCTGAATCTGCCGCGACCGCCCGACAGCTAGGACGCGGTGGCGCAGCCCTTCGGCGCGTCCTTGTCGAGGCCCTTGCCCAACGGGACCGTGTCCGCCAGGACGGAGAGCGCGGGGTCGGCCCAGGTGCGCTGGACCGTCCCGTTCTTGACCTCCGCCTGCAGTTGGACGACGGCCACGTCCAACGTCGTACCTGCCCAGCAGTAGGCCCCGCGGGAGGCGTCGTCGAGTTGCGCCGCGGTGACCGGCTCCCCGGCCGCGACCCCGTCCGGTTGCAGCGTCACCAGAGTGCGGGTCGGGGTGTCGTTGCCGTCCTTCTCGCCCTGGACGAAGAACGACAGACCCAGGGTCTGCGGCGTCGGGATCTCGACCTGCGCCATACCGGCGGCCACCGTTGCCGACCAGTCCCGCTCGCCCGACTTGTTGTCGGAGCGCACCGTCAACTGGCATCCGTCGCAGTCGGCCACCCGCACCTTCAGGACGCTGGTGCCTTGATCCTGGGCCACGGCCGACGGCTCCGGCGCGGCGGTGGGTGTCCCCTCGGTGGGAGACGGGGTGGCAGTCGGAGCTGCGGCCGGCGCGGCCGCCGGGGGCTCCCCACTGCCGGTCCGCAGCAGGAGGACAGCCCCCAGCCCGACCAGGACGGCAACGACCAGACCACCGATCACGAAGGGGGAGCGGGCGTTCATGGCGCTCATTGTGTCGTATCCGGCTGCCCCCCACAGCCGATGGCCGACAGGGCTAGGCTTTGTCGAAGCCGCGATCAAGGAGCCGCCATGGGACTCGATCCTGCTTGGGCGGAAGAGTTCGAGCGTCGCTTCGATGAGGAGCGCCAGAAGATCGGCCGGTTCAACGTCCTGATCTGCGGCAAGACCGGAGTCGGCAAGTCGACCCTGATCAACGCCATCTTCGGGTCCGATGTGGCCGCCACCGGCAACGGCGTTCCGGTCACGCTGGGCACCGAGTACTACACCCACGACCGACTGCCGTTGGGAGTGTTCGACACCCAAGGTTTCGAGACCGGCGAGTCCGGCGATCAGATCCTCGACCGGCTCGCCGCCGAGGTGCGGTCCCGGGCCGACGGTCCGATCAGCGATCAGGTCCACGTCGTCTGGTACGTGGTGCGCGCCCCGGACCGGCGGTTCGAGAACTCGCAGGCGGAGTTCGTCGAACGGCTGGCGGCCATGGGCCTCCCGGTCATCGTCGTGATCAGCCAGGTGGCGGTGCGGGACGGTCACATCCACCCCGACGCCGTCGAGTTGGCGGCTGCGATCGAATCACGACAACTGCCGACGCGACCAGGGCCGGCGCCGATCCTGACCAACGCCCGGGTCGACGCCTGGGTCACCCCGGAGCTGCACGGGCTGCACGAACTGTTGGACGCCACCGCGGGGGTGATCCCTGAGTCGGTGCGGGCGGCCTTGGAGGCGGCCCAGCGCATCGACCTGCAAAGAAAGCGGCGCCGAGCCCGAATAATCATCCGTACCGCCACGACCGCCGCGGCCGGCACGTGTGCCGTCCCCCTTCCGATCGCGGACGCTGCCGCCCTTTTCCCGGTCCAGATGGGCATGCTGGCGGCCATCTCGGCCGCCTACGGGATCCCTACTCCGTCGAGCCGATTGGTCCAGGCATTCGGCGGGATCGTCGTGGCCACCGGGGCGTCCACCGTGGGGCGCTACCTCGCCGGCACGATCATCAAGCTCGTTCCGGGGGCGGGGACGGTGACCGGATTTGCCATCAAGGCGGGAGTGGCCTCGAGTGTCACTCTGGCGATGGGCTACGCGTGGATGGCGGTGAACGAGCGCCTGGTGGCGATGAGTGAGAGCGAAGCGGCCGCGTTCCTGGACTCCGACCAAGTGCGCACCGCGTTCCTCGAGGCCTTCAACTCGGCCTGGAAGAACCGCAAACGGCTGGGTCGGGAGATCGACGACGAGACCTGACCGGCCCCGGTCACTCCGGCCGGCGCGGGCGGGCGATGGGAGCGGTCCGCGCGTTGACCACCGTGATCAGGTGGTCGGGCATGATCTCCAAGTCCAAACCCCGGCGCCCGGCCGACACCAGGATCGATTCGAACGTCATGGCGGTGGTGTCCAGCACGGTGGGCAGTTCCGTGCGCTGCCCCAGGGGGGCGATTCCACCCACGTGGTACCCGGTGAGCCGTTCCGCGGTTGCCGGTTCGGCCATGACGGCCTTCTTGCCGCCCACGGCAGCGGCCAGCGCCTTGAGGTCCACCGTGCCGCTGACCGGGACGACCGCGACGACGGGTTCGCCGTCGACCTCCGCCACCAACGTCTTGAACAGTCGTTCCGGTTCCACCCCCAGGGCGTCGGCCGCCTCGTCGCCGTAGTCGTCCCGTCGGTCGTCGTGGTGGTAGGCGTGCAGCGCATAAGGAATCCCGGCCTGGGCGAGGGCAACCGTCGCCGGAGTGGCGCTGCCGCCGGTGCTGTCCTTCGCCACTGTTCCTCCTGGGTTGTGACGCAGCCCCCAGACACACGATCGGTGGACCGGGGGACGTCTTCGTAGACTAGGCGAGTGATCAGGGTCGTGAACCACCGTGGCCGGTCGGGTGCCAGCGTTGTCGTCCCGCGAGCCGGGACGGACGTGTCCGACGCGGTCGCTGACGTCGCACCGATCGTCGCCGACGTCGCAGCCGATGGGCCGTCGGCCGCTCTGCGCTGGGGCGAGAAACTCGATGGTGTCCGGCCCCCCAGCCTGCGCGTTCCCGACGACGTGCTCCAACGTGCGCTGTCCGAACTCGATTCGGCAATCGTCGATGCGTTGCGCGAGGCCGCCGATCGGGTGCGGCGGGTCCACCGCGATCAGCATCCGCCGGCCACGGTCACCACAGTCGTACCCGGGGCAGCCGTGACCCAACGCTTCGTCCCGGTCGACCGGGTGGGCCTGTACGTGCCCGGAGGTCGCGCGGTTTATCCCTCCAGCGTCATCATGAACGTCGTCCCCGCACAGGAGGCGGGAGTCGCCTCCATCGCCGTCGTCTCACCGCCTCAACCGGGGCACGGCGGGTGGCCCCATCCCACGGTGATGGCGACGTGCGCGCTGTTGGGCGTCACCGAGGTCTACGCGGTGGGCGGCGCCCAGGCGGTGGCCCTGCTCGCCTACGGCGGCAGCGACGGGGAGGTGACCGTCGATCCGGTGCGGATGGTCACCGGGCCGGGCAACGTCTGGGTCACGGCCGCCAAACGTCTGGTGATGGGTGTCGTGGGCATCGATGCCGAAGCCGGCCCCACCGAGATCATGATCATCGCCGACGACACCGCAGATGCGGCTTGTGTCGCCGCCGACCTCATCAGCCAGGCCGAACACGATCCGCTGGCAGCTGCTGTGCTGGTGACCGATTCGGAGAGCCTCGCCGATGCCGTCGTGGGCGAATTGGCCCTCCAGACGCCGCGCACTCGTCACCGGGAACGCATCACCGAGGCGCTGGCCGGCGAGCAGAGTGCCATCCTGATCGTCGACACCATCGACGACGCCATCGCCGTGGCGGACAACTACGGTGCCGAACACCTCGAGATCCACACCGCCGAGGCCCGCGAGGTCGCCGACGGGATCCGCAATGCCGGGGCCATCTTCGTGGGCAGGGCGACCCCGGTGTCGCTGGGCGACTACGCCGCAGGATCGAACCACGTGCTGCCGACGGGCGGCTCATCGGCCTTCTCATCGGGACTGGGGGTGCACACGTTTTTGCGGGCCCAGCAGGTCGTCGCCTACGACGATGCGGCGCTGGCGGCAATCGCCGAGACGGTGACGACGCTCGCCGAGGCCGAGGACCTGCCGGCTCACGCCGCGGCCGTCACCGTGCGTCGCCGATGAGCTCCGACCTGCCGATCCGGCCCGGGCTCGTCGGCGCAGAACCCTATGGCGCTCCGACCGACCCGGTGCCGGTGCGACTCAACGTCAACGAGAACCCGTGCCCCCCGTCGGCGGAGGTGGTGGCGGCGATCACCGCCGCAGTGGCCGGCGTGGCCGGGGAGATGAACCGGTATCCCGACCGCGAGGCACTGACGCTGCGCCAGTCGCTGGCGGAGTACGTGGGCGTCACGGCGGACCGGATCTGGCCGGCCAACGGCAGCAACGAGATCATGCAGCAGGTCCTCGGCGTGTTCGGCGGTCCCGGGCGGACCATGCTGTCGTTTGCCCCCACGTACTCGATGTACCCCGTCTACGCCCGCGACTCGCACACCCGGTACGTCACCGCCGGACGTAGGCCCGACCACAGCCTGGACCCCGATGTCGTGGTCCGCGCGCTGGCCGACGAACAACCATCCGTCGTGGTGGTCGCTTCGCCCAACAATCCCACCGGAGGGGTGATCTCTCCCGACGAGGTGGTGGATCTGCACGATCGGGTCGCTCCCGCGGGTGTCCTGGTCGTCGACGAGGCCTACGTCGAGTTCGCCCCCGACGGGTCGTCAGCCGTGCAGTTGCTGGACGTCCTGCCGAACCTGATCGTGACGCGGACCATGAGCAAGGCGTGGGGTATGGCGGGACTGCGACTGGGCTATGCCGTGACCTCGCCGGCCATCGTGGCCGCTCTGCGCATCGTCCGCCTTCCCTATCACCTGTCGGCCATCAGCCAGGCCGCCGCCGTGGCGGCGTTGGCCCACCGCGCCCAGCTGCTCGCCCCGGTGTCGGAGGTCGTGCACGAGCGGGACCGGTTCCAGGAGTGGCTCGCCGCCCGTGGCATCCCGTTCACGCCGTCGGAAGCCAACTTCGTGCTCATCGGGCCGCTGCCGGATGCTCACGGGGTGTTCACCGACCTCCTGGCCGATGGGGTGTTGATCCGTGAGACCGGCGGGCCGGGATACTTGCGTGCCAGTATCGGGACGCCGGACGAGAACGCTGCGCTGCGCCGAGCGCTGGCCGCCGCGTGGGAAGGACAACGATGAGTAGGACCGCGACGGTCGAACGGGCCACCAAGGAGAGCGAGGTCTTCGTCGCGCTCGATGTCGATGGCACGGGTGAGGTCGAGGTTGCCACCGGGGTTCCGTTCTTCGACCACATGATGAGCCAGTTGGGCAAACACGGGGGTTTCGATCTGAAGGTCCGCACGGTCGGTGATCTTGAGGTCGACGCCCACCACACCGTCGAGGACACGTCGTTGGCATTCGGTCAGGCGCTGCGTGAGGCGCTGGGAGCCAAGGAGGGACTGCGCCGCTACGGCGACGCCCTGGTCCCACTGGACGAGGCACTCGTGTCCAGCGCAGTCGACCTCTCGGGGCGTCCCTACCTGGTGCACGAGGAACCGGAGATCGTCGAACTGATCGGCTCCTACGACACCACCCTGACCCGGCACATCTGGGAATCGATCGTTGCCACAGCCCAGATCACGTTGCATGTCCGGGTGGTCTCGGGGCGTAATGCCCACCACATCGTCGAGGCGCAGTTCAAGTCCGTCGCCCGCGCGCTGCGGACCGCGGTGGAACGGGATCCGCGCGTGGTGGGAGTGCCCAGCACCAAGGGGACGCTGGGTGAGTGACCGGCCAACCGTGGTCGTGTTCGACTACGGGTTCGGCAATGTCCGTTCCGCGGTGAACTCGCTGCGCCGGGTCGGAGCGGATGCACAGGTGACCGCTGACGCCGAGCGGGCTGCGAACTGCGACGGTCTGGTGGTCCCCGGGGTGGGGGCGTTCGCCGCCTGCGCGGCGGGCCTGCGGACGGCGGGCGGCTCGACCATCGTGGATGAGCGGTTGGCCCGCGGCCGGCCGGTCCTGGGGATCTGCGTCGGGATGCAGGTCATGTTCACCACCGGGACGGAGCACGGGGTGACGACACCCGGGCTGGCGCGCTGGGAAGGATCGGTCGACCGGCTCCACGCCGATGTCCTGCCGCACATGGGGTGGAACACCGTGACCCCGGCGACCGGCAGCCAGTTATTCGCCGGCGTGGCCGATCAACGCTTCTACTTCGTGCACTCCTATGCGGCCCGCCGGTGGTCCGGACCGGCTGCTGCGGTCTCGTGGAGCGAGCACGGGGAGCCGTTCGTCGCGGCTGTGGAGACCGGTGCCCTGGCGGGCACCCAGTTCCACCCGGAGAAGTCCGGCGACGCAGGGCTGACGCTGCTGGCCAACTGGCTCGGGACGCTGCGCTAGGGTCGGCGCGACAGCGGAGGTGTGATGTCCAACCCCATGCCCGGGTGGTACCCGGACCCGGAGGACTCGGCGCGGCAGCGGTTCTGGGACGGCAACCAGTGGACCGAGGCCCGGGCCTACCCGTCGGTGGCGCTGGATTCGGAGTCCGGCGTGGCCCAGGTCGAGGCGGAGAAGGAGACCGCCCGCAGCTGGCGGGCCGTGGCGCTGATCGCCCTGCTGGTCGCCGTGCTGCTGGCCGCGGCCTACTACTTCCTGCTGCGCGGATCAGGGGAGTCGACGCCCGAGCCGCTGCCCACGGTCACCGCACCGACCGACACCCCGACGTTGCCGACCGAGATCCCGACCCCGTCCATTCCCACCCCGACCCTGACCGTCCCGTCCGAGGTCCCGTCCCCCTGAGGTGAGCGTGTCCACGCTGCAACTACTGCCCGCGGTCGATGTCGCCGACGGTCATGCCGTCCGTCTGGTTCAAGGTGCGGCGGGAACCGAGACGGACTACGGCGATCCGCTCGAGGCCGCGCTGCAATGGCAGGAGCAAGGCGCGCAGTGGATCCATCTGGTCGATCTCGACGCCGCATTCGGCCGGGGTTCCAACCGGGATCTGCTCGCGCACGTGGTGGGGCGGCTGGATGTCGACGTCGAGCTCTCCGGCGGGATCCGCGACGACGAGTCGCTGGCGGCCGCGTTGGCCACCGGCTGTCGGCGCGTGAACCTGGGCACGGCTGCGCTCGAATCGCCCGAGTGGTGCGCCCGGGTGATCGCCGAGCACGGCGACCGGATCGCCGTCGGACTCGATGTGCGCGGCACGACGTTGGCGGCCCGCGGGTGGACCTCGGAGGGCGGGGAGCTGTTCGAGACATTGGCCCGACTGGACGACGAGGGCTGCCCCCGCTACGTCGTCACCGACGTGGCCAAGGACGGCACTCTGAAGGGCCCGAACCTCGACCTGCTGCGGTCGGTGTGTGCTGCCACCGATCGCCCGGTCATCGCCTCCGGCGGTGTGGGTCGGCTCGAAGACCTCCATTCGCTGGCGGAGCTCGTGCCGGAGGGGGTCGAGGGGGCCATCCTCGGCAAGGCGCTCTACGCGGGGGCGTTCACCCTGGCCGAGGCGATTGTCGCGGTCGAACCACGCCACAGTTACCTGCGCCCCGAGGACCTGTGATCCGGTGAGCTTGGCGGTCCGCGTCATCCCGTGCCTCGACGTCGACGACGGCAGAGTGGTCAAGGGGGTCAACTTCCGCGATCTGCGGGACGCCGGGGATCCCGTCGAACTCGCCGCCCGCTACAGCGACTCCGGCGCCGACGAGTTGGTGTTCCTGGACATCTCCGCCAGCCATGCCGGTCGGGCCACCATCGTCGACGTTGTCAGTCGCACCGCGGAGCAGGTGTTCATCCCCCTCACCGTCGGTGGCGGAGTGCGCACCGCCGACGACTTCGAACGGCTGCTGCGGGCCGGCGCCGACAAGGTGGGTGTCAACACCGCAGCCATCGCGCGCCCAGAGTTGATCGCGGAAGCCGCGGATCGGTTCGGGTCGCAATGTGTGGTCCTGTCGGTCGACGCCCGACGCGCGCAATGGGCCCCCAGCGGGTACGAGGTCACCACCCACGGCGGCCGCCGATCCGCCGGCGTCGATGCCCTGGAGTGGGTGGCCACCGCGCAGGAGTTGGGCGCGGGCGAGATCCTGCTGAACTCGATGGACGCCGACGGCACGACCCAGGGTTTCGACGTCGCCATGACCCACGACGTGCGGGCCGTCACTTCGCTGCCGCTCATCGCCAGCGGCGGAGCCGGTGCCCCGGCCGACTTCGTCGCCGGTGTCCGGGCCGGCGCCGACGCCGTCCTCGCCGCCAGCGTGTTCCACTTCCAGACCACGTCCATCGCCGCGGTGAAGGCCGAACTGTCCGCCGCCGGCTACCCGGTACGGGCCACGCCCGCACCCTCCCACCCCTGACCGCCGCCCAGGGGACCGCAAAACTCGGGCTCACCCGCAGACATCGGGCATGGGGGCCCGCGCACGCCCGAGGGCTGCGCCGGAGGGCGAGGTTTGCGGTCCCCGGTGCCACAACCGGAGGGCGGCGTCAAGGTGCCGCGACGTTGTCCCTACCATTGGCCGCGTGTCAGCCATTGACTTGTCGCGCGCCGAGCGCGCCGAACTGTGCGATCTGCTCGAGGAGCTGGGTCCCGATGAGCCCACCCTGTGCGAAGGGTGGACCACACGGGATCTGGCTGCCCACCTGGTGATCAGGGAGAGCCGTCCCGATGCCGCCCTCGGCATCCTCGGTGGCCCGCTGTCGTCCTGGACCGACAAGGTCCAGAATGACGCCGCCTCCCAGCCCTACGACAAGCTGGTGCGGCTGGTGCGGACCGGGCCGCCGATCTGGTCCTACTTCCGGCTCCCGTGGGTCGATGGGCAACTCAACACCCTCGAGTACTACGTCCACCACGAGGACGTCCGCCGCGGCCGCTCCGGTTGGGACGTGCGCGAGCTCGACCCGGAACTCAGTGACTTCATCTGGGATCGACTGAAGTTGGCCGGGCGCGGGTGGTTCGGTGGCGTGGACAGCGGAGTCACCCTGGTACGCACCGACGGTGAGGGCGCCGAACACAAGGTCAAGTCCGGCGACGAGATGATCACGGTCACCGGGACCGCCGGCGAACTGATCATGATCGCCTTTGGCCGCAGCGCGGCCGAGGTGGAGGTGACCGGTGACGACGAGGCGGTGGCCCGCTTCCGCCAGGCCCGGCTCCACGTCGATGAGGAAGATCTCTTCCCCGAAGAGGAGTGAGCGGACGCGGCCTCGCGGCCACTTTCCGTCGGGGCAGGCACAATGGGGTCCATGACTGACATCGACGCCGTCGTCGACGGGGTGCGGTTCGACGTGGCCGGTCTGGTGCCGGCGATCGCGCAGGACGCCGACTCCGGCGCCGTGCTCATGATGGCCTGGATGGATCGGGACGCACTGATCGCCACCCTCACCACCGGAGCCGCCACCTACTACAGCCGCAGCCGGGGACGGCAGTGGGTCAAGGGCGAGGAGTCCGGACACCGCCAGCGGGTGCGCAGCCTGGCGCTGGACTGCGACGGCGACACGATCCTGCTGACCGTCGATCAGACCGGCCCGGCGTGCCACACCGGCACCGACACCTGTTTCACCGGGCGCGCGGTGACGGTCTCCGCATGATCGCCGACGGTCGCACGGCCCCCGACCTGGCCGGGTTCCGCACCCACGCCGAAACCCAACGTGTCATCCCGGTGTATCGCACCGTCCTCGCCGACGGGCTCACCCCGGTCGCGGTCTACCAGGCGCTCACCGGTGGCCGACCAGGGACATTCCTGCTCGAGTCCGCGGAACACGGTCAGTGGGCGCGGTATTCGTTCGTCGGCGTGGCCAGCGCTGCGATGTTGACCGCAGACGACGGCGAGGCGCGGTGGATCGGACGGGTCCCGGCGGGTCTGCCCACCCAAGGGCGTGCGGTGGACGTCCTGCGCGACACCGTTGCGGCCCTGGCCACTCCCGCTCATCCGGACCTGCCCCCGTTCACGTCCGGCATGGTCGGGTATCTGTCCTACGACGTCGTGCGCCGGTGGGAGCGCGTACCTGACGCCAACCCCGACGAACTGACCATCCCGGAACTCGGCATGCTGCTGGCCACCGACATCGCAGTGGTCGATCACACCGATGGCACGGTCACGCTGATCGCCAACGCCATCAACTTCGACGACTCACCGGCGCGGGTCGACGAGGCCTGGACCGATGCGGTGAGCCGGCTGGATGAGATGACCCGCGCCTTGGCAGAGGCGCCATCCGTCACCGTGGCCGCACTGTCGGGTGACGCGACCGTCGAGGTCGCCGAGCGCACCCCGCGCGACACTTACTTGGCCGGCGTCGAGACGGCTCGCGAACACATCCGTGCCGGCGACGCCTTCCAGATCGTGCTGTCGCAGCGTTTCTCCGCGCCCTGTCCCGCAGATGCGACCGACGTGTACCGCGTGCTCCGGGCCACCAACCCGAGCCCGTACATGTTCCTCATCCGGCTGCCGGACACGGCACCCGGCGCGGACCTCACAACGTCGGGGGGCTGGGATGTGGTGGGCTCGTCGCCCGAGGCGCTGGTCACCGTGAAGGACGGGCAGGCGACGATGCACCCCATCGCGGGCACCCGTCCCCGCGGTCGCGATCCGGAGACCGACGCCCGGTTCGCCGACGACCTGCTCGCCGACGACAAGGAGCGGGCCGAACATCTCATGCTGGTCGACCTCGGTCGCAACGACCTGGGCCGGGTGTGTGCGCCCGGCTCCGTCGAGGTCGTGGAGTTCATGGCCGTGGAGCGCTACAGCCACGTCATG
This sequence comes from uncultured Actinomycetes bacterium, assembly GCA_964631645.1. Classification (GTDB taxonomy): domain Bacteria; phylum Actinomycetota; class Actinomycetes; order S36-B12; genus CAIWTL01. The sequence continues at coordinate 7,572 of CAZVYU010000026.1, read as the reverse complement.
CACCTGGTGTCCACCGTGGTCGGCCGCCTGTCCGACGGTCGCACCGCCTTCGACGCCTTGGCGGCGACCTTCCCGGCAGGCACGCTGTCCGGTGCCCCGAAGCCGCGCGCCATGGAGATCATCGACGACCTCGAGCCGGTCCGGCGCGGGCTGTACGGGGGCGCGGTGGGTTATCTGGACTTCTCGGGGGGGTCGGACACCGCGATCGCCATCCGGACGGCGCTGATCCGCGACAATGTGGCCTACGTGCAGGCCGGCGCCGGTCTCGTGGCCGACTCCGACCCTGTGCGCGAGGATCAGGAATGTCGCGACAAAGCGGCGGCGGTGCTTCGTGCCGTCGCGGTGGCTGCGACGATGGCACCGGTGGACGGACCTCCGTCCGAGACCGAAAGGGCGAAGTGACATGAGCGAACAGCACAAACACGGCAACACCCCGGCGGCGTGGACCGCAGTGGTGATCATCATGGTGGCCTTCCTGTTGGGCACGCTGGCCGTGGTGCTGGCCAACTGGCCCATGTTCTGGATCGGCGGCGTCGGCCTGGCTGTGGTGGGACTCATTGTCGGCCGGGTTATGTCCGGCATGGGCTACGGCAAGAACCCCAAGGCCGCCGGCACCCCGGCGGTACCGACCTCCACCTCGCCCGGCCAGTGATGCCGTGCGCGGACTCGTGCTGGTCGTCGAGGACGAACCCGCGATCCGCGACCTGCTCCGCCTGTACCTGACCCGGGAGGGGTTCGGCGTCACCGCAGTGACATCCGGCGAGGAGGCCCTGACCCAGTTGCAGGCCGAACGACCGGTGGCCGTGGTCCTCGACGTGGGTCTGCCCGGGATGGATGGCACGGAAGTGTGCCGGACCATGAGAGCGGCGGGCGATTGGACCCCGGTGTTGTTCTGTACCGCCCGGGACGATGAGGTCGACCGGGTACTGGGGCTGGAACTGGGGGCCGACGACTACATCACCAAACCGTTCAGTCCCCGGGAACTGGTCGCCCGGGTCAAGGCCGCGGTCCGCCGTGCGGCCGGCCCCGGCGCACAGGACGCGCTCGCCGTCGGCCGGGTCACCGTGGATCGGGCGCAGCACCGGGTCACGGCGGACGGTGACCCGGTGTCGCTGACCGCCACCGAATTCGATCTGCTGGCCCATCTGATGGCCCGGCCCGGCCGGGTATTCACTCGAGAAGAACTGCTGTCCGAGGTGTGGGGATACTCCGCGGCCGGAGGCACCCGCACCGTCGACGTCCACGTGGCCCAGGTGCGCGCCAAACTGGGCGATGCCTCCCCGATCAGGACGGTGCGGGGCGTGGGATACGCAGTGGCGGAACCGGACGGCGATGGCTGACCCGACCCCGGCCACCCGACGGGGGTTCCTCGACTCGCTGTCCGGCCGCACCGTCCTGCTGTCGCTGCTGATCGCCGCCATCGCCGCCGTGGTGACGGTGGCGGTCTCCATCCCGTTGATCAACGGTGCGGCCCGGGCTCAGGCGCAGGCCACCCTGGACCGGGTCGCCGACGTGACCGTGGCGGCATTGCAGCAGTCGTCGGCGCCGGGGTCCGCCGATCGGGTCCAGGACCTGCTCGCCTCGCAGCAGATCTCGGCTTACCTGATCGGCACTGGCCTGCGCCCGGCGCCCGGTCTCAGCGTGGCGCAACAGCGCGAGGTGCTGGCGGGGGCGAGCCTCGACGCCGAAGTGGCCATCGACGACACCGACTACCTGGTCGCGGCCCGACCGTTGAACGGGAGTTTCGGCGTCGTCCTGCTGGCCCCAGCCGACAACGTGGTCGAACCCGCATCGTCGGCGTTGCGCCGACTCCTGGCGGCGGTGTTGGCCGGGCTGATCGTGGCCTCGGTCATCGGTTACCTGGTGTCGCGCCGGCTGACCCGGCCGCTGCGGCAGTTCGCCGACACCGCCCAAGCGCTGTCGGCCGGTGAACGCGGTCTCCAGGTCGAAGCCACCGGACCGCGGGAGATCACCGACATCGCCCAGTCCCTCAACGGGCTGTCCCGCGCGCTGGATGTGAGTGAGGGGCGCCAGCGTGAGTTCCTGCTGTCGGTCTCCCATGAGCTCAGGACTCCGCTGACTGCGATCCACGGCTACGCCGAGGCTCTGTCCGACGGGGTGGTCGATGCCGCTGACGTCCCCGGGACCGCGCGGGTCATGGTGGGCGAGTCCGAGCGCATGGAACGACTTGTCGCCGACCTGCTGGATCTGGCGCGGCTGGGTGCCGTGGACGTCGTCATCGATCCGACCGAGGTCGACCTGGTGCAGACCGTGGGCGAGGCCGCCCTGGTGTGGCGAGACCGGTGTGCGCGCGAGGGGGTGGACTTCACCGCGGAGCTGCCGAGTGGGCCACTGTTCGTCCGGACCGATCCGGTCCGGCTGCGACAGATCATCGACAACCTGGCCGAGAACGCCCTGCGGGTCACCCCGGCCGGCCGGCCGATCGTCGTCGCCGTCGCCATCGAAGGAGCCTGGGCGGCGACCACCGTCCGCGACGGCGGACCGGGGCTGAGCGAGGACGACCGGCGCGTGGCCTTCGAGCCGGCGGCACTGCACGCCCGCTATCGAGGGGTGCGCAGCGTCGGGTCCGGCGTGGGGCTGGCACTGGTGGGGCGGCTGTCCCAGCGGCTCGGCGGGATCGCCCGGGTCGGGCAGGCACCCGAAGGTGGCGCCGCCTTCACGGTCCTGTTGCCGCGGGTGCTGCCGGCGGCGACCGAGGGTGGTTTTCCGGTCGGTGCACCACGCGGTTAGGGTTGGGGATCGCAGCGGATGAGGATCGGAGGCATCGCGTGACCGTGCTCGATGACATCCTCGCGGGGGTTCGCAGCGACGTCGACCAGCGGATGTCCGTCACCTCCCTCGAGGAGCTGAAGGAACGCACCGCACATGTTCCCCACCCGCGTGACGCCGTCGCCGTACTGCGCTCCGAAGGGGTGAAGGTCATCGCCGAGGTCAAGCGGGCCAGCCCCAGTCGTGGTCACCTGGCCGACATCCCGGACCCCGCGGCGCTGGCCGCCGCCTACGAAGCCGGCGGGGCGCACATCATCTCGGTCCTCACCGAGGAACGCCGGTTCGCCGGCTCCTTGGCCGACCTCGCCGCCGTTCGGGCGGCCGTGGACATCCCGGTGCTGCGCAAAGACTTCGTCGTGACGTCCTATCAACTGTGGGAGGCCCGCGCCGCCGGTGCCGACCTGGTCCTGCTGATCGTCGCGGCCCTGCCCCAGGAGGCGTTGGTCAGCCTGGTCGAGCGGACCCAGTCGTTGGGGATGACACCTCTGGTGGAGGTCCACGACGAGTGGGAGGTCGACCGGGCGGTCGCGGCGGGGGCCGAGATCATCGGGGTCAATGCCCGCAACCTGCGCACCCTCGAGGTCGACCGTGCCACCTTCGGCCGGGTCGCTCCCACCATCCCCGAGGAGTGTGTCCGGATCGCCGAGTCCGGCGTGCGGGGGCCCCGCGACCTGCTGTCCTACGCCGCCGAGGGCGCCGACGCGGTCCTGGTCGGGGAGAGCCTCGTGACCGGTGGCGATCCCACGTCCGCAGTGCACGACCTGGTGACGGCCGGCGCCCATCCCTCGGTATCCCGCGACTAGTCATGGACGCCGACATCCTGCCCGACAAGTACGGGTCCTTCGGGGGCCGGTTCGTCCCCGAAGCGCTCACCTTCGCCCTCGATCAACTCGCCGACGAGTTCCGTGCCGCGGTCGCCGACCCGCAGTTCCAGACGGAATTCGACACGCTCCTGACCGACTACGTCGGTCGGCCCAGCCCGTTGACCGAAGCACGCCGGTTCGGCGACCACTGCGGCGGTGCCCGGGTGTTCCTCAAGCGCGAGGACCTCAATCACACCGGCAGCCACAAGATCAACAACGCCATCGGTCAGGCGCTGCTCGCCCGGCGCATGGGTAAGAGGCGTGTGATCGCCGAGACCGGAGCAGGCCAGCACGGTGTGGCCACCGCCACTGTGGCCGCACTCCTGGGGCTCGAGTGTGTGGTCTACATGGGCGAAGAGGACACCCGACGGCAGGCTCTGAACGTGGCCCGCATGTCGATGCTGGGCGCGACGGTCGTCCCCGTCACGGCCGGTACCCGGACGTTGAAAGACGCCATCAACGAGGCGATGCGTGACTGGGTCACCAATGTGGCGGACACGCATTACCTGCTCGGGACTGTCACCGGTCCAGCTCCGTTCCCTGCCATCGTGCGTCATTTCCAATCGGTCATCGGGACCGAGGCGCGGGCGCAGATCCTGCAGCGGATCGGCCGACTCCCCGACGCGGTGGTGGCGTGTGTGGGCGGCGGCAGCAACGCGATGGGTCTGTTCAGTGCCTTCGTCGCCGATCCCGAGGTGGCCCTGTACGGATTCGAGGCCGGCGGCGAGGGGGTGGCCAGTGGCCGTCACTCGGCGCGGTTCTCGGGCGGCGCCCCGGGTGTGTTGCACGGCGCGCGGACCTACATCATGCAGGACGAGTACGGCCAGACCGCGCCGTCGTATTCGATCAGCGCGGGCCTGGACTACCCCGGGGTCGGTCCCGAACACGCCCACCTGCACGACAGCGGTCGAGCCCAGTACGAGCCGGTCACCGACGTCGAAGCGATGGCGGCCTTCGAACTCCTGTGCCGCACGGAGGGCATCATTCCGGCGCTCGAGACCTCCCACGGGCTGGCCGGGGCCCTCCGGGTGGGGCAGCGGCTCGGACCGGATGCGGTCATCGTGGTCAACCTGTCGGGCCGGGGCGACAAGGACATGGCCACTGCCGCCCGGTGGTTCGGACTTCCGGCCGACGAGGATGGCGCATGACGACCGTGGCGCAGGCGTTCGCCCGGGCGGCGGCGCAGGATCGGGCGGCCCTCATCGGCTACCTGCCGGCCGGTTTCCCGGATCGGGAGACGTCCGTGCGCCTGCTGCAGGCCATGATCGATTCCGGCGTCGACATCATCGAGGTGGGGATCCCGTATTCAGACCCCCTCATGGACGGCCCGACCATCTGTGAAGCCGTCGATGTGGCGTTGCGCGCAGGGGTCACGACCGACGACGTGTTCGATGTCGTGGCGGCCGTATCGTCGGGGCCTGCCGCCGTGCTGGTCATGACGTACTGGAACCTCGTGGAACGCTACGGCACCGCGCGCTTCGCGCGTCGTCTGGTGGCCGCCGGGGGGTCGGGCACGATCACGCCGGACCTGACGCCCGAAGAGGGATCGGACTGGATCGCCATCTGCGATGAGTCGGAGCTCGCGCACGTGTTCCTTGCCGCCCCCTCGTCCACCGATGAGCGCATCGCGACGGTGAGTGCGGCCGCGACCGGGTTCGTCTACGCGGCGTCACTGATGGGTGTCACTGGCGTACGCACGTCGATGGGAGCGGGCGCGGCAGACCTGGTCGCCCGCATTCGGCCGGCGGCACAGGTACCGGTCGCGGTGGGTATCGGTGTCTCCACGCCGGAACAGGCACACGAGGTGGCCCAGTTCGCCGACGGGGTGATCGTGGGCTCGGCGTTCGTGCGCCGCGTGCTCGACGCCGCCGACCCGCAGGCGGCTGTCGCCGCGGTCGGTGACTTCGCCGGGGAACTCGCGGCAGCCGTCCGCCGTCCGACCGATTGATCAGCCCGTACAGTTGTCCGACAGACCCCAAGGAGAGCAGCGACACCATGGCAGAGAAGGTGAAGAGCGCCCGCGAGAAGGCCGCCGAGGCCCGCGCCGCCGCCGAAGCATCCGACAAACGACGACGCATGATCATCAACGTCAGCATCGGCGCGGTACTCCTGGTGGTGGTCGCCGCGCTCGTGGGGGGCGCGTGGGTGACCAAGCAGAGCAGCCAGGAGGCCGCCCAGCCGAGCGCTGATGCGGTGCTTCCCACCGGCGCCTTCGCCTCGGGGACGCCGTACCAGTACGGCATCGAATGGACCACCGACGCTGCCGACAAGCCCACGCTGGAGATCTGGGAAGACTTCCAGTGCCCCGCGTGCCGTGACTTCGAGGCTGCGTTCGGCCCGACGGTCCAAGAGATCGTCAAGAAGAATGACGCTCAGGTCATCTTCCGCAGCACGTCCTTCCTGGACGATCGGTTCCCGGGGGACAACTCCAAGCGGGCCGCAGCCGCCTACGGCTGTGCGGTCGACGCCGGCGAGGGCGAGACCTACCACAACGTCGTCTACGCCAACCAGCCCGCGACCGAGGGCGATGGCTACACCGAGCAGCAGTTGTTGGACTTCGGCACCCAGGCCGGGATCACCGGCGAGGCCAAGGCGACGTTCGACCAGTGTGTCAAGGACAAGAAGTACCTGCAGTGGGCCGCCAACGGCACCCAGACCATGCAGGAACTGGGGATCCCCGGAACACCGAGTGTCGTGCTGAACGGCCAGCAGATGACCAAGGAACAACTGGCGACCCCGGAAACCTTCAAGAAGGCCGTGCTGGAAGCCTCGGCCGCCAACCAGTGATCTGGTCCAGCGACCAATGAACCGATCGTGATGGTGGCTCCAACCGTGGTCGGTCTGCTGCCGGCCTCGATTCCCAGCCCGGTCAACGGGGTGTGGAATCTGGGGCCGATCCCCATCCGCGCGTATGCCCTGTGCATCATCGTGGGGATCGTCGTGGCGGTGTGGGTCGGCAACCGCCGGTGGGTCGCCCGCGGGGGGGCGCCGGGCACCGTCGCCGATGTGGCGTTGTGGGCGGTCCCATTCGGCATTGTCGGAGGTCGGCTGTATCACGTCATCACCGATCACCAGTTGTACTTCGGGCCCGGCGGATCCGGCTGGGCCGGTGCGGTCCAGATCTGGCAGGGCGGCCTGGGAATCTGGGGGGCGGTGCTCGGTGGCGCCCTCGGAGCATGGATCGGCTGTCGGCGCCGCGGCATCCCGTTGCCTCCGTTCGGCGACGCCATCGCCCCGGGGATCGTCTTGGCCCAGGCCATCGGACGACTCGGCAACTGGTTCAACCAGGAGCTGTTCGGCAGCCCCACCGACCTGCCGTGGGGGTTGCAGATCGACCCTGCCAACCGCCCGGTGGGATACGAGGCGTTCAGCACGTTCCATCCGACCTTCCTCTACGAGGCGCTGTGGAACCTCGGCGTCTTCGCCGTCCTCATCTGGGCCGACCGGCGTTTCCGCATGGGGCACGGACGGGTCTTCGCGCTGTACGTCGCGCTGTACTGCCTGGGCCGGGTCTGGATCGAGATGTTGCGGATCGACACCGCCAACACCGTTGCCGGCCTGCGCCTGAACGTGTGGACCGCGATCATCGTGGGACTGGGCGCAGTCATCTCCCTGGTCGTCAGCGCCCGCCGCAGACCCGGCCGCGAGGCGCCGGCGGAGCTCGATCCTGCAGCAGCGACAAATCCGGACGAGTCGGTACCGGCGGGAGACGAGCAGGCAACCTGACCGATTGTCCGCATACCGTGGTCGCCAGCGAAGGAGGCCACATGACTCCCGGCCGGACCACCATCACGGGGCTCACCGGGGCGCTGGTGGTCGCGTCCCTGGCGCTGGGCACCCCCGTCGCACACGCATCTCCGCCCGAGTGCACGAGTGGGTCGCCCACTACCTGGACCTACGCAGGAGACGCCGCCCAGCA
>CAZVYU010000025.1:0-26645 GCA_964631645.1 uncultured Actinomycetes bacterium | reverse complement strand
CCGCCAAGAAGGCTCCCGCCAAGAAGGCTCCCGCCAAGAAGGCTCCCGCCAAGAAAGCTCCCGCCAAGAAAGCTCCGGCTAAGAAGGCTCCCGCCACAAGGGCGGCGGCAACCAAGAAGACCGTGGTCAAGCGCACTGCCAAGCGCGCCTGACCGCACGACAGGAGGACACATGGCGCGCATTGCAGTCATGGGCAGCGGTTCCATGGGGACCGCCTACGGAATGATCATGGCCGACGCCGGCGGTGATGTAGCGATGTGGGCCCGGGAGCCCGAGGTCGTGGAGGACGTCAACACCAGGCATCGCAATGAGCTCTACCACCCCGGACTGGAACTGCCCGAGAACCTGTGGTGCAGTCTCGATCCCCAAGAGGTTCTCACCGGTGCCGAGATCGTCGTCCTGGCGATCCCGTCACAGACGGTGCGGGAGAACCTGACCGCCTGGCGGCCGATGCTCGAGCCGGACGCGCTGCTCGTGACCTTGATGAAGGGGATCGAGCAGGGCACCAAGATGCGGATGTCGCAGGTGCTGGAACAGGTGGCCGAGGTGCCCAGCGATCGGGTCGCGGTGGTTTCCGGTCCCAACCTGGCCCGCGAGATCATCCAACGGCAGCCGGCCGCCACGACGGTCGCGTGTGTCAACGAACAACGCGCGCAACAGTTGCAGGTGGCGTCCAGCACCGACTACTTCCGGCCCTACTTCACCACCGACGTCGTCGGCGCCGAGATCGGTGGGGCGGTCAAGAACGTCATCGCACTGGCCAACGGGATGGCAGTGGGTCAGGGATTCGGTGAGAACACCCAGGCCGCGCTCATCACACGTGGGCTCGCCGAGATGTCCCGCCTGGGCGTGGCGCTGTCCGCCAACCCGCTCACCTTTCTCGGTTTGGCCGGCATCGGTGACCTGATCGCCACCTGCTCGTCGTCGCTGTCGCGCAACCGCACCTTCGGCGAGAACCTGGGCAAGGGGCTGACGGTCGACGAGACCATCGCCGCCACGAAGCAGACCTGTGAAGGGGTCAAGAGTTGTGAACCCATCCTCCAGATGGGTCAGGACGCCGGGGTGGAGATGCCCATCACCGAGCAGGTGGTCAATGTCGTGAAGAACGGCATGGCACCGGCGGAGATGCTCGAGGCGCTCATGTCCCGGCCGGTCCGGGAGGAACAGGGCCAGGAGATCTGATGCCGGGAGTCATCGTCCTGGTCCGGCACGGCGAAACGGAATGGAGTCGCAGCGGTCAGCACACCGGTCGCACCGACAAGCCGCTCACCGAGAAGGGCCGGGCCGATGCCGCCAAGTTGTCGCCCCATCTGAAGGGTCGCGACTTCGGGTTGGTGTTGATCAGTCCGCTGAGCCGGGCGCAGGACACCGCCCGCTTGGCGGGGCTCACCGGTGAGACCGACGCCGACCTGCTGGAGTGGGACTACGGCGCCTACGAGGGTCGGCGGACCGCGGACATCCGAGCGGACCTCGACGATCCCGAATGGACCATCTGGCGCGACCCGATCCCGGCGGGGGTGACCCCCGGCGAACAACCCGACGACGTCGCTGCCCGCGCGCGACGGGTCATCGACAGGTGCCTGCCGGTGGTGGCCGAGGACTCCGATGTCGCCCTTGTCGCCCACGGGCACTTCCTGCGCATCCTCACCGCCACCTGGCTCGACCTCGCAGCCGTCGACGGGCGACTGTTCGCTCTGGACGCGGGGGCCCTGAGTGCCTTGGGGTTCGAGCACGAACAACACGTCATCCGGAACTGGAACGCTCAGAGTCTGTGATCGCGTGTGGTGTGCCGGACCGGTGACCGGGAGGTCGCCGGATAGGGTTCCCGGGTGACGCATCGGGTTCTTGTGTTGTTCGGCGGACGCAGCAGCGAACACGCCATCTCCTGCGTGAGTGCGGGCAGCGTGCTGCAGGCGCTGGACCCTCACCGGTTCGAAGTCATCCCGGTGGGGGTGACCCGGGCGGGGGCGTGGGTGCGGTTCACCGGTGCTGCCACCGACCTCGTGATCCGTGACGGGGTCCTGCCCGAGGTCGATCCCGCGGGGGAGCCTGCGACCTTGAGTCTCGACCCGGCCCACCACGGCGTGTGGTTCGAGCGTCCTGATGGTTCGCGCGAGTGGCACGACATCGACGTTGTGTTCCCCGTGCTGCACGGGCCGCATGGCGAGGACGGCACCATCCAGGGGTTGTGCGAGGTGGCGGGCCTTCCCTACGTCGGATCCGGCGTCCTGGCGTCCGCCGCGTGCATGGACAAGGCCACGACCAAACGACTCCTCGATACCGCTGACATCCCGGCCGGCGACTGGCACAGTTTCCCCGCCCACGAATGGCCCGAACAGCACACCGACGTGGTGCAGGGGCTGGGTTGGCCCCTGTTCGTCAAGCCGACGCGGGCCGGCTCCAGTATGGGCGTCAGCAAGGTCAGCGATCCCGAAGCGCTCCACGAGGCGGTGCACGCCGCTGCGGCCCATGATCCCCACGTGATCATCGAGGCGGGCGTTCCCGCCGCACGTGAGATCGAGTGTGGCGTCCTGGTGGGAGTCGATGGCGTGGCCCGTGCCAGCGTGTGCGCCGAGATCAAGGTCAAGGGCGCGCACGAGTTCTACGACTTCGAGGCCAAGTACCTCGACGATTCCGTCGAACTGGTGGTGCCGGCCGACCTTTCCGCGGAGCTGTCCGACGAGGTGCGCCGAACTGCGCTCGCCGCTTTCCGGGCGTTGGGCTGCGCCGGACTGGCGCGGGTGGACTTCTTCATCGACGAGTCCGGCCAGGTGATCCTCAACGAGATCAACACCATGCCAGGCTTCACCTCCATCTCCATGTATCCCCGGATGTGGCAGGCCTCGGGCGTCACCTACCCCGACCTGGTCGGGACCCTGGTGGAGGAGGCCCTGGCACGCGGCTGATCGGCGCTCCACTACGGTGGGCGTGCATCGTGGATCTGGGAGGCTCTGTGGCCGGGACTGTGGCTGATGTCGGCGAGTTCGGACTGATCGAACGGATCCGGGAACAGGTGCCCGACAGCGCGGGGGTGGCCGTCGGGATCGGCGACGATGCCGCAGTCATCGACTGGTCCGGCCCGGTCGTCGCCGGCGTCGACACGATGGTCGAGGGGCGTCACTTCAAGCCCGAATGGGTGTCGGGTGAGGACATCGGGCACCGGGCCGCCGGGGCGGCCATGGCGGACGTGGCGGCCATGGGAGCTCGGCCACGCGCCTTGCTGGCCGCGGTGACGCTGCCGCCGACCACCTCACTGGAATGGGTGGCCGACCTGGTCACCGGCCTCACCGCGGAGGCAGACGAAGTGGGCGCCGCACTGGTCGGCGGGGATGTCACCCGCGGGGGCGCCGTCGTGGTCTCGATCACCGCGCTGGGATCAGGCGGACCGGCCGTCCGGCGCGGCGGGGCCGAGCCGGGGGATGTGGTGGCGCTGGCCGGACGCCAGGGCTGGGCCGCGGCCGGTCTCACCGTTCTTTCGCGCGGCTTCCGCTCCCCGCGGGCACTGGTGCAGGCGTACCAGCGTCCGCATCCGCCCTACGACAGTGGACCCGCCGCGGCGCAGGCGGGCGCGACGGCGATGATCGACGTGAGCGATGGTCTTCTGGCTGACCTCCAACACCTGGCCCGGGAGTCGGGGGTCGTCGCCGATCTCGAGTCCGAACTCATCCCGGTCGCCGACCAACTCAGCGAGACGTCCTCGGCGTTCAACGTGGATCCGCTGACCTGGGTTATGGCTGGTGGCGACGATCACAGCCTGCTGGCGACGTTCCCGGCGGGCAGCCCGCTACCGTCGATGTTCACCATGATCGGCCGGATCACCGCACCCGGGGCCAATGGCCCCGGCGTGGCTGTCGACGGCCGGCTGTGGAGCGGTCAAGGCGGTGGCCACGACCACTTCCGCTGACTACGGGTGTACGACGGCGCGCGCCGGCGGGGAGCGGAGCGTCAGGCGCGGGTGACTTTTCCGGCCTTGAGGCACGAGGTGCACACGGTGACCTTCTTCGGCGTGCCGTCGACCACGGTGCGGACCGACTGGACGTTCGGGTTCCAGCGCCGCTTCGTGCGCCGGTGCGAGTGGGAGATGTTGTGGCCGAACCCGGGGCCCTTGCCGCACACATCGCACTTGGCAGCCATGTCGTTCCTCGTCGTTCCTCGTCGAATGTGGGCGCGCGGAAGTTGGGCGCGCAGAAGTCGTAGATCTGAGCGTACCGGACCCGCCCGCACACCGTGAAATCCAGGGACCGGGGGACTAGGTTGAGGTCCCATGCAGGACATCGTGGATGCCGGATTGCTGCGTTCCTGGGTGCGTACCGCGGTGGTGGCCCTCGGTGATGCCCGGGCCGAGATCGATGCGCTCAACGTGTTTCCCGTACCCGACGGGGATACCGGAACCAACATGTACCTCACCATCGAGGCCGCGGAACTGGCCATGGCGGAGGCCGATACGACGTTGTCGGTCGACAGCCCCGAGGCGGAGAAGATGCGGGTCATGTCCGGCGCTTTGGTCCGTGGCGCCATGTTGGGGGCCCGCGGCAACTCTGGGGTGATCCTGAGCCAGATCATGCGGGGCATGGTCGGGGTCGCACCTGAGGCGGACGGAGCCCCGGTTCCCGCGGGGGAGGTCATCCGGACCGGCCTGCAACGGGCGACCGACATGGCCTACGCCGCGGTCGGCACCCCCAAGGAGGGGACCATCCTCACGGTGGTCCGTCGTGCCGCCGAGGCGGCCGCGGCGGCGCCTGCCGACGCGGATCTGGCGGACGTCGTGACGATCGCCGCTGACGCCGCCGACATCGCCCTGGCTCAGACCACCGATCAGCTGGAAGCACTGCGGCTTGCGGGGGTAGTGGATTCGGGGGGACGGGGATTCGTGGTGATCCTGTCGGCCCTGGCCGAGGTCGTCACCGGTCGGCGCCGCCCGCCGGCCCCGGTGTCGCAGCGTCCGACCGTCGTGCCCAATGAGGCGACGGGATCGCAGGATTACAGCGGACCGGCCTTCGAGGTCATGTACCTGTTGGACGCCGCCGACGAGCACATCCCGCAGCTGAAGGACGAACTGAAACTGCTGGGCGACTCGTTGGTCGTTGTCGGGGGCGACGGATTGTGGAACGTCCACGTCCACGTCGACGATGCGGGTGCCGCCGTCGAGGCGGCCCTGGCACTCGGGCGCCCGCACCGGATCCGCATCACCTATCTGGTGACCCCGGACTCCCACCACACTGTCCGGGACGGTCGGGCGGTACTGGCCGTCGCCCACGGTCCTGGGATCGTGGCGTTGCTCGAGGAACTGGAGATCGGGGCACTGCCCGCGCAGCCGCGACTGGCGCCGGCGACCGGTGAACTTCTTGCCGCCATCGAGGCGCAGGGGGCTGGCGAGGTCATCGTGCTGCCCAGCGACAAGGAGACCCGGGCCGCCGCGGAGGTCGCCGCGGTGTCCGCCCGTGAGCAGGGGCTGCGCGTCGCGGTGGTGCCCACTCGTTCGATCACACAGTCCCTGGCCGCCATCGCGGTCCACGACCCGGGTCTGGCCTTCGACGATGACGTCGTGGCAATGTCGCGGGCGTCGGGAGCCACCCGATACGGCGCGGTCACGGTGTCCTCCCGGGAAGCCATGACCACCGCCGGGCGGTGTCATCCCGGCGACATCCTGGGGATGGTCGACGGCGACATCCTGCAGATCGGGTCGGACGAGACAGAGGTGGCGATCCGGACCCTGGAGAAGATGTTGTCGGCCGGTGCGGAGTTGGCCACGATCGTGCGGGGGATCGACGCGACCGATTCCGTGGTCACCGCCATCGAAGCGCACCTGGCGGAACAACACCCCGGTGTCGAACTCACGGTGTACGAGGGTGGTCAGCCGCTGTGGCCGCTCATCTTCGGCGTCGAGTGAAAGGTGACTCAGGTCCCTCGCTCACGTGGGACGACTCGCTGAAAGGACCGGTCGGGGGTAGGACTCCGGACGCCCTGGCCAAGGCGTTCGACATCCAGACCGTGGGCGACCTGCTCACCCACTATCCGCGCCGCTACCTGACCCGTGGGGAGTTGACCGACCTGGCCACCCTGCGTCCCGACGACTACGTGACCGTCCTGGCCCGGATCAAGTCGATCACCCCTCATTCCTATCTGGACCGCCGCAGGAACCGGCGCGCGGTCCGCACGGAACTCGTCGTGACCGACGGGACCGGCGACCTGCTTCTCACGTTCTTCCAAGCCCGGGGCCTGAACCGGCTGCGGGCCGGTCAACTGGGTCTGTTCTCCGGTCAGGTGGGGACGTTTCGGGGAAAGCCCCAACTGGTGCACCCCGAATACGAACTGCTGGACCCGTTCACCGACGAGGCGGCCGGGGAGGCGCGGGCCGACCAGTTCGCCGGCTCGCTCATCCCGGTGTACCCCGCCACCGCCAAGGTGCCCAGCCCGGCGATAGCCAAGGCCGTTCACATGCTGCTGCCGCAAGTGGCGCCCCTGGCCGATCCGTTGCCCGCCGACATCAGAGCCCGGCTGGGCCTGGTGGACCGCGACACTGCCGTGCGGACCATCCACGAGCCCGACTCGCGGGAGGCCGCATCGGCCGCGCGCCGACGACTCGCCTTCGACGAAGCCTTTCTGCTGCAGACCGTCCTCGCGCAGCGACGCCACCATGCCGAACACATGGGCGCCGCGGCCCGGCCGGTCGTGCCTGGTGGCCTGCGTGATGCATTCGACGAGCAGTCCCACCTGGTGCTCACCGCCGGGCAGGTGAGCGTCGGCACGCGGATCGAAGCGGGACTGGCCGGATCGCGCCCGATGCACCTGCTGCTGCAAGGGGACGTGGGCACCGGGAAGACCCTGGTGGCCCTGCGCGCCATGCTGCAGGTGGTGGATGCCGGTGCCCAGGCTGTCCTGCTGGCGCCCACCGAGGTCCTGGCGCAGCAGCACTACACGGCGATCACCCGGCTGCTGGGACCGTTGGCCGAGGGAGGCCTCCTGGGCGGCGCCGAGCAGGGCACCCGGGTGGCGCTGCTGACGGGATCCCAGTCAGCGGCCACCCGCAAGCGGACCCTGTTGGACATCGTCACCGGCGAAGCCGGGATCGTCGTGGGAACCCATGCCCTGTTGTCCGACACGGTGCACTACCAGGACCTGGGACTCATCGTCGTGGACGAGCAGCACCGGTTCGGGGTCGAGCAGCGTTCTGCGCTCCTGGAACGGATCCCCGGGCAGCGGCCGCATTTGCTGGTCATGACGGCCACTCCCATCCCACGGACGGTGGCCATGACCGTCTTCGGAGATCTGGATGTGGTGACTCTGACCGGCCGCCCGTCGGGCGATCCACAGATCTCCACCCATGTGGTCAGTGAATCCGCCCAACCCACCCACGTGGAACGGGCGTGGCGGCGCATCGCCGAGGAGGTGGCCGACGGTCGGCAGGTGTTCATCGTGTGCCCGCGCATCTCGGCGGCCGATGACGAACTGAACGAGCCGACGGACGCCGATGGTGACACCCCGGCGTTGACCACCACGCATGCGGTCGAGGACATGGCTGCGGACCTCTCGGCCGGTGCACTGCGCGATGAGCGGGTCGGTGTCCTGCACGGGCGGATGTCCGCCGAGGAGAAGGACGACGTGATGGGACGCTTCGCCCGGGGGCCGCGCGCCGCGGACGGACTGGACGTCATGGTCAGCACCACCGTGATTGAGGTAGGGGTCGACATCCCCTCGGCCGGGGTGATGGTCATCATGGATGCCGACCGGTTCGGCATCTCGCAGTTGCATCAGTTGCGCGGACGGGTGGGTCGGGACGGCCGGCCGGCCCTGTGTCTGTTGGTCACCCAAGCCTCTCCCGGGCAACCGGCCTATGAACGGCTGCAACGCGTCGCGGCCACCCTGGATGGGGCGGAACTGGCGCGACTCGATCTCGAGGTGCGCCGCGAGGGTGATGTCCTGGGCGCGTCGCAGTCCGGCTACCGGTCATCGCTTCGGCTGCTCTCGGTCCTCGCGGATGAGGACCTGATCAGCGCGGCCCGCGACGCTGCCACGGAGGTGGTCGGCGCTGACCCCGACCTGACCGACCATCCGGAGCTGGCCGATGCGGTGGCCGAACTGGAGCGCAGGGTCGCGGCCGAATACCTGGACAAGACATGACCCGGATCATCTCCGGCATCTGGCGGGGACGCTCGATCACCGTTCCCAGGAGCGGAGTCCGGCCGACCTCCGACCGGGTCCGGGAGGCAGTGTTCAGCGCGCTGGCGCACCAACTGGGGACCTGGTCGGGGTTGCGGGTCCTGGACCTCTACGCCGGATCGGGTGCGCTCGGACTCGAGGCGGTGAGCCGGGGCGCCGCCCGAGCCGTTCTGGTGGAACGGGATCGAGGGACTGCGGCGGCCCTCCGGCGCACGGTGACGCAATGGGATGCGCTCGACCAGGTGGCGGTAGTCGTCGGCGATGCGGGCACCGTGCCGGCGGGGGTGGGGCAATTCGACGTTCTGTTCGCCGACCCGCCCTACGACCTGTCCCGCGACCAGGTGGAGGCGGTATTGGGGGGATGGTGCGGCCGCCTGAACGCCGGCGCCATCGCCGTGGTCGAGACCGGCGAACGCGGTCGGGACCTGCAATGGCCTCCCGGGATGACCGCACTTCAGGATCGGCGTTACGGCAACACCCACATTTGGTACGGTCGCACGGCAAGCGAGCCGATCGATAAGGACTGACCATGGCCACCGCCGTTTGCCCCGGCTCCTTCGATCCGGTCACCAACGGGCACCTCGACGTGTTCGAGCGGGCGTCCCTGCTGTTCGATCACGTCACGGTGGCCGTCCTGATCAACAAGACCAAGGCCAGCCTGTTCACCGTCGACGAGCGCATGGAGATGTTGTCGGAACAACTCGCGCCGTTCCCCAATGTCAGCGTCGATGCGTTCCACGGCCTGCTCGTCGACTATTGCCGGGACAACGGGATCGCGGCCATCGTCAAAGGGCTGCGGGCGGTGTCGGACTTCGACTACGAACTGCAGATGGCCCAGATGAACCATCGCCTGTCCGGGGTAGAGACGCTGTTCGTCTCGACCAACCCCGTGTACGGGTACCTGTCGTCGAGTCTGGTGAAGGAGGTCGCCACCTATGGGGGTGACATCACCGGCTTGGTCCCGGATACGGTTCGGGAGAGACTGGAAGACCGGCTGCGCCGGGACTGACCCTGGAGGACCGCGTGGACATCAGCCAGACGCTGGACGCGCTTGCCGAGGTGATCGCCGCGGCCAAGCCGCGCGCACTCGGTGGCGGAGCCATCATCGACCGCGAACAGGCGGCCCAACTCGTGGAGCATGCGCGCAGCGTGCTGCCGGAGGAGATCCGCCAGGCCCAGGGGATCCTGGCCGAACGCGACGCTGTCATCGCCGAAGCGTCGGTGCAGGCGGATCAGATCCGGGCGGACGCGGCCGAACAGGCAGCGGTCCTGGTGGCGCAGGACGAGGTCACCCGGGCCGCCCACGACGAGGCGGCGCGGATCATGGCGCAGGCCGGCGCCGAAGCCGATCACAAACGGGCCGAGGTGGATGCCTACGTCGACGCCAAACTGGCGTCCTTCGAGGGGACGCTGCAGCGCACCGTCGAGGCAGTCGCCGCCGGCCGCCAGAAGCTGGCCGGCTACATCCCCGACGAGCAGGCGCCGGTGGCATGACCTCGCCGCTCGAGATCGACAGCCGACGACTGGCGCGACAGCCGGGAGCGTCGCTGCGGATCGAGGCCGAGGTGGTCCCCGATCCGGACATCGCCAACGATTTCCTCCGCGTGGAGCCGGAGCCGGTCGTGGTCGATCTGCTGCTGGAGTCGGTCCTCGACGGCATCCTGGTGACCGGTAGCGCGAGTCCCACCACCACCGGGACATGTGTGCGGTGCCTCGATGACATCCGCCGGCCGATGGACGTCACCTTCCGCCAGTTCTTCACCTACCCCGAGGTCGAGCCCACCGATGGTGGCGACGAGGACGAAGACGTCACGCCGATGACCGGGCCGATCCTCGACCTGCGCCCGGCATTTCGCGATGCGACCCTCCTGGCACTACCCTTGAGTCCGACCTGCCGCTCCGATTGTCCCGGCCTGTGCGCTACCTGTGGTTTCCGCATGGCCGACGACAGTGAGCACGGGCATGAACGTATCGATCCACGCATGGCGGCCCTGGCCGACCTACGGGTGGATGTGGACTCAGAAGGAGAGTGACGTGGCCGTCCCCAAGCGGAAGATGTCCCGCTCGAACACCCGGGCCCGTCGGTCGCAGTGGAAAGCCGCTCCGATCACGTTGACGAAGTGCGATCGCTGCGGGTCGGCCAAACGTCCGCACACCGCGTGCGCGACGTGCGGCACCTACAACAAGCGCTCCGTCCTCGACGTCTGATCGGTGTGGCTGCGGCCGATCCGGCGGCACGGGATCCGGCGGAACTGCGTGACCGGATCGGGGTCGAGTTACCGCCCGATCTGCTGCGGGAGTCGCTGACCCACCGCTCCTACGCGTACGAGCACGGTGGCCTGCGCCCCAACGAACGGCTCGAGTTCCTGGGCGATGCCGTGCTGGGCGTCGTCATCACGTCCGCACTGTTCACCCGGAATCCCGATCTGCCCGAGGGGCGACTGGCGAAGATGCGCGCCGCGGTGGTCAGCGCCAAGGCGCTCGCCGATGTGGCCCGAACGATCGGTCTCGGCGACTTCATCCTGTTGGGCAAGGGCGAGAACGCCACCGGCGGGCGGGACAAGACGTCGATCCTGTCCGATTGTCTCGAAGCGGTCCTCGGGGCCGTGTACCTCTCCTTCGGATTGGAGAAAGCCTCCGACGTCATCCTTCGTCTGATGGATCCCATGTTGGCCGCGACCCAGGGCATGGACGCGGAGCTGGACTGGAAGACGAGCCTGCAGGAGCTGACCGCGGAACAGGGTCTCGGCGCCCCGCACTACGAGGTCTCCGAGACCGGACCGGACCATGACAAACGATTCACCGCCCGAGTGCGTCTGACCGACGGACTGCACGGACACGGCACCGGTGCCACCAAGAAGGACGCCGAACAGTCGGCGGCCCGGACCACGTTCGCCGAGATCCGCGAGCGGGGCTGATGCCGGAACTCCCCGAGGTCGAAACCGTCCGCCGCGGACTGGTTCAACGGGTGCAGGGCCGCACGTTGACCACGGCGGACATCGAACATCCACGCACCTCTCGGCGCCAGCCGGGCGGCCCCGAGGAGTTCCGCGAACGGGTGGCGGGACGTACCGTCACCGCGGTCGGGCGTCGGGGCAAGTACCTGTGGCTCGAGCTGGATGGCGGCCCCGACGTCGTGGCCGCCCACCTGGGCATGAGCGGCCAGTTCCGGGTGGTCGACGGCGTCGAACCCGACCCCCACCGTCGGGCCCAGTGGCGTTTGGACGATGGCCGCACGCTCGTCTACCGGGATCAGCGCACGTTCGGGTGGCTGCTCGCCGACGAACTCGTTGATGACGTGCCCCACGCGGCCGCACACATCGCCCGCGACCCGTTCGACCCCGCGTACGACCCCGGTGCCGCGGCTGGCGCGCTGCGCCGCTCATCGGCAGGGGTGAAGCGGGTGCTGCTGGCGCAGACCGTGGTGTCCGGGGTCGGCAACATCTACGCCGATGAGGCGCTCTGGCGGGTGCGCCTTCACCCCGAGACCCCCGCGCGACGCCTGAGTGCGGCCCGGGCCCGGGACCTGTTGGGGGCGGCCACCGATGTCATGACCGAGGCACTCGCCGCCGGGGGCACGTCCTTCGATCCGCTGTATGTGTCGGTGAACGGCGACAGCGGCTGGTTCGACCGCAGCCTGGCGGTGTACGGAAGGGAAGGAGAGCCATGTGACCGGTGCGGCGCCCCGATCGTGCGGGAGCAGTTCACCAACCGGTCGTCCCATCGCTGCCCCCGCTGCCAACGGCGACCCCGCAACTCGCGCTGACCAGACCGACTGGTCCGGTCCCGCAGCCCCGGTCCGCCTGGCACACTGGTGGGGGGTTTGGGGCGACGCAGGGGCGGGAATCCAGCACACGTCGGCACAATCTCGCGGACCGGAGTCGGACCACGATTCCGTTGGGACTACTCCGCGGTGGAGAAGGGGACTGGATCATGGCGAAGGCGCTCTACGGACATCTGGACCATGCCGGCGATCGCCGACTGGCTGCTGAAGTGGCTCGCCTGCGGCGCCGCGTCGCCGACCTGGAAGCGCGGGTCGAACAACTCGAACTCGAACGTTCCCTGGACCTGACGGCCTTGAACCAGGACATCCTGGAACCTGCCTGAGCGGGCGCGCGCGCCGCTCCCCGCCAGAAACCCGTTGGAGGGTTAGCCTTCAGCGTCGGTCTAGGCCAGGAGTAGCGCGTGCATCTGAAGAGCCTCACCCTCAAGGGGTTCAAGTCGTTCGCCTCGCCCACGACCCTGGAGTTCGAACCGGGAGTCACGTGCGTCGTCGGGCCCAACGGGTCCGGGAAGTCCAACGTCGTCGATGCGCTGTCCTGGGTCATGGGAGAACAGGGAGCCAAGAGCCTGCGGGGCGGCAAGATGGAGGACGTCATCTTCGCCGGCACCTCCAACCGCGCCCCATTGGGACGCGCTGAGGTCACGCTCACCATCGACAACTGCGACGGCGCTCTGCCCATCGACTACACCGAAGTCACGATCTCCCGCATCATGTTCCGGTCCGGCGGCTCCGAGTACGCCATCAACGGCACCCCCTGCCGCCTGCTCGACGTCCAGGAGTTGCTGTCGGACTCCGGGATCGGCCGAGAGATGCACGTCATCGTCGGCCAGGGCCAGCTCGACTCGATCCTGCACGCCACCCCCGAGGACCGGCGCGGATTCATCGAAGAGGCGGCCGGGGTCCTGAAACACCGCAAACGCAAGGAGAAGGCGCTCCGCAAGCTGGACGGCGTCACCGAGAAGATGAGTCGGCTCACCGACCTCACCGCCGAACTGCGCCGCCAACTCAAACCGTTGGGACGCCAGGCCGAGGTGGCCCGCCGGGCGGTGGTCATCCAGTCTGATGTCCGCGACGCCCGGCTGCGGTTACTGGCCGACGACCTGGCCCAGATCTCCGATGCCCTGGCGCAGGAGCAGGCCGACGAGACTGCGCTGCGTGAACAGCGAGCCGAGACCGAAGCCCGGTTACTGGCCGACCAGGCCCGAGAGGCCGAGTTGCAGGCAGACGTCGAGGTGACCGCACCGGCGCTGTCTGCCGCCCACGATGTGTGGTTCCGTCTGTCCGGGTTGGCGGAACGGTTTCGGGCGGTCGCGTCGGTCGCCCGGGAACGCAGCAACAACCTCACTCAGAGCGATGCAGTCACCCGGTCGACGGTCGATCCGGCGGCTCTGGAATCCGAGGCGCACCAGATCCAGCAACAGCACGCCGATCTCACGGCCGAGAACCGGGTGGCGGTGCAGTCGCTGGGCGAGGCATCCGCGGCCCGGGCCGCGGCCGAATCGGAATTGGCCGCCGAGGAGCGTCGGATCGAGGCGGAGCAGCGCAGTGCCGCCGAACGGCGCGAACGACTGGCGCGCCTCCAAGGCGCGTTGGCGTCCGCCCGCAGTCGGCGCGAGACCCGTCAGGGTGAGATCGATCGGCTGCAGCAGGCCCTGGCCGACGCCCAGGCTCGCGGTGAGGCGGCTGGCCGGGAGTTCGCGGAACTCGAACGTGAGGTCTCCGGGCTGGATACCGGTGAGGTCGACCTGGACTCCCGGTACGAACGCTGCAATCAGGCGGTGGCGGCAGCGTCCGCTACGGTGTCCGACCTGGCGGCCCAGGAGTCAGCCGCGAGCCAGGACCGGGCCACTCTCACCGCCCGCATCGACGCGCTGCGTTCAGCGGTGCGCAGCCGGACCGGGGTCCCCGACGAAGCGGTGGCCGACCCTCAGGTCCGGGGGTTGCTGCGCGACCTGGTGCATGTTCAGCCCGGTTGGGAGAACGCGGTCGCGGCGGCCCTGGGCGAACTGGCCGACGGCGTGGTGGTGCACTCGCACGAGTCGGCAGTGGACGTCCTGGCGCGGTTCCCGTCGGTGTCCCGGTACGTGGTCACGGGCGGCTCCCGTCCGCAAGTCGTGTCGGGATCGCTGGGCGAGATGATCTCGGGTCCGGATGATGTCGTGGCGGCGGTCCGTACGGTCCTGTCCGGCGTCGTGCGCTGTGAAACGGTCGCGGACGGTGCGCAGGCCGTCGCGACCGGGGCGCGCTTGGCCGTCACCGCAGACGGTCACGTGGTCGGGCCCGCCTCCCTCGTCGGGTGGGACGACGGTGAGACCAGTGCATTGGAACTTGCTGCCCAGATCGAAGCGGCCGAACGGGACCTGGTCGAGACGACCGCCCGGGCGGAGCGACTGCGGTTCGCGGCGGAACAGGCCCGGGGGAGTCTGGCCGAAGCCGAAGGGCAACTGGCACGTGCGTTGACCGCACTGCATGAGTCGGATGCCGCCATGGCCGCAGTGGCCGATCAACTGGGTGCGCTGGGTTCTCGCGTGCGGGCTGCACGCCACGAGGCGGAGCGGCTCGAATCCGACCTTGCCGGGGCGACCCAGCGCCTGGCCCAGGACGAGGCGGCGGCCGCTACTGCCGAGCGGGACCTGGCGCAGGAATCCGAACTGGCCCCTACCGGGGTTCCCGCAGCCGACCGCCGCGAGGAACTGTCCGCCTCGGTCGCGGACACGCGTGCGCACGAGATGGAGGTCCGCCTCGCGCTGCGGACGGGGGAGGAACGAGCCGCCGCCCTGGAACGACGGGCGGCGGAGCTGCTCGATGCCGCTCATCGGGAGCGTCAGGCCGCTCGGGAGCGCGAACGTCTGCTGGAGCAGCGGCGCCGGCAGCGCGAGGTGGCCCTGGCGGTCCGCGCGGTGGCGGATACGGCGGTGGCTCAGTCCGACCGGCTGGTCGCCGTGGCGGACACGTCGCGAGCGGCGCTGCAGACCCGCCGCGACGACTGTGACCGCGAGCTGGCCGGGCTCCGTGCTCGGATCAAGGAGCTGAGCGCAGCGCTGGACAGCCTGACCGACTCGGTGCACCGCGACGAGATGGTGCGTACCGAACAGCGGCTGCGGATCCAACAACTGCAGGACCGCGCGATGGAAGAGTACGGGATCGATGCGGCTGCGCTGCTGGCCGAATACGGT
The DNA here is from genome assembly GCA_964631645.1 of uncultured Actinomycetes bacterium. Classification (GTDB taxonomy): domain Bacteria; phylum Actinomycetota; class Actinomycetes; order S36-B12; genus CAIWTL01. The sequence goes on along the minus strand of CAZVYU010000025.1, from coordinate 11,525 downwards.
CCCGACGTCCCGGTGCCCCCGAGCGCGCGCGCCCCGGGCGACGAAGAGGACGGCGGCCCCGAGCCGCAGCCATACCCCTTTGAGCGCTCCGAACAGGAGCGACGGCTGCGGTCCGCCGAACGTGCCATGAGTCTGCTGGGGAAGGTGAACCCCCTGGCGCTCGAGGAATTCGCTGCGCTCGAGGAGCGACACCAGTTCCTGTCAGCCCAGGTCGATGATCTGCGCATCGCCCGCGACGACCTGCACGGTGTCATCAAAGAGGTCGACGACCGGATGGAGCAGGTGTTCGCCGAAGCGTTCGCCGATACGGCGGCCCAGTTCGAGCGCGTCTTCGCGCGCCTGTTCCCCGGCGGGGAGGGGCGCCTGGTCCTGACGGAACCCGGCGACATGCTGGCGACGGGTGTCGAGGTCGAGGCGCGGCCGCCGGGCAAGAAGGTCAAGCGACTGTCGTTGCTGTCCGGTGGCGAGCGTTCTCTGACGGCCGTGGCGTTCCTGGTGGCGTTGTTCAAGGCCCGGCCGAGTCCCTTCTACGTGCTGGACGAGGTCGAGGCCGCACTGGACGACACGAACCTCGGCCGACTGCTGGAAGTGATCGAAGAACTGCGGGCGGACTCGCAGTTGATCGTCATCACCCACCAGAAGCGGACCATGGAAGCCGCCGACGCGCTCTACGGGGTGTCGATGCGTGGCGACGGGGTCAGCAACGTGATCTCGCAGCGCATCCGCGAGACCGTCGACGCTTGACCCCGGCCGCCGCGGTGAGGATCAGGTGGGGTGAGTGCGGGCGTATCCCGGGTATCGAAGCCCACTTCCGACGGCGTCCACTCCCATACTGAACCCATGACCCTCGCGGATCGGCTGGCTGACACCTGGGCGACCCTGGACGACCTCACGGTGCCGCAGCCCCCCGACGTGCGTCGCCCACCGGGGCCACCGGGGCGGCGCACCCTGCTGGAACTGATCACCAGACGCACCACCCTGCTCGACGTGTTCACCCGGCTCAGCCGCGACTTCGGCGACGTGGGCTATGTGCCACTGGCCGGCGAACACCTGTACGTGTTGTCGGACCCTGGACTCATCTGGCAAGGATTCGTCGGGGAGGCCCGCAATACCCGCAAGTCCCGCGGACTGGCCTTGACGCGACCGCTGCTGGGCACCGGACTGCTGAACTCCGAGGGCGCCGATCACCTGCGCAACCGCCGACTGGTGCAGCCGGTGTTCCACCGGCAACAGATAGCGGGGTACGCGACCGACATGGTGGCGGCCACGGATGATCTGAGCCGTGGTTGGGCGGCCCGGTCCGGCGGTGCCCCCATCGAGATCGACGTCGTCGACGAGATGTCGGCGTTGACCCTGGACGTGGTGGGACGCACGCTGTTCGGAACGGACCTGAGCGGGAGCGCCGCCGAGGTCCGGGGGGCCCTGGACACGGTCCTCAAGGCGTTCGCCGCGATGCTGCGTCCCGGCGCCCAGGTGTTGGTGCGGCTTCCGACCCCGGCGCGCACCAGACTGTTCTCCGCCATCGAAGCCCTGGATGCTGTGATCGACCGCGTCATCGCAGAGAAGCGGGCGCAGATCGACGAGGGGGCACCGGGTTCCGACATCGTCACCCTGCTGCTGCAGTCGCGCGACGAGGAGACCGGCGCCGGACTGACCGACACACAAGTGCGCGACGAGACCATGACCATGGTTCTCGCGGGCCACGAGACCACGGCGATGGCGCTGTCGTGGGCGATCCGGGACCTGACCCTGTCGCCCCAGGCGCTCTCGTGGTTACGCGAGGAGGTCGACTCGGCGCCGGCCGACGGCATGTCCGACCTGGTGGGACTGTCGCGTACCTACGCGGTGATCGCCGAAGCAATGAGATTGCACCCGCCCGCGTGGATCATCAGTCGGAACCTCTCGGCGCCGGTGCGCCTGGGTGAGTGGGACGTGCCGGCGGGCGCCACAATCATGGCGTCGCAGTACGCGATGCACCGCGACCCTCGTTACTGGGCGCATGCCGACGAGTTCCGACCCACGCGGTGGCTCAACGGCGAGCGCTTCGACGAGAAGACACCCGGGGTGCCGCGGGGCGTGTGGTTCCCGTTCGGTTTCGGGACCCGGCGTTGTATCGGAGAGCAGTTCGCCTGGGTCGAGGCGGTCCTGGTGCTGGCCCGCCTGGTGCGTGAGTGGGAAATCGACATCGTGAACCCTTCCGCCATCACGCCGGTCACCGCGGTGACCATGCGCCCGTCGAACCCGATGAATGCGACGTTGCGGCCGCGTCGTCACTGAGCGACCCACCGACGTCACCGGCCCCCTCGGCAGCCCTAGACTCGCCGGGTGGAGATCCTCATTGCGCTTGTCGTGCTCTTGGTCGTTGTCGGGATCGGCTTTGTCCTGGTGCGCAGCCGTGGCAAGGAGCTGCCGCCCGCGCCCGAGAAACCCGAGATCCTGCCGGGCGTCAACGACGATGCCTCTGAGCCGCGCGACACCCCGCTGCGGGACATCGAAGACGTACCGCTCGACGGTGGTGTGGGCACCGCCGTCCTGGAACCACCGACAGTTGAACTGGAAACCCCTGAGCCGGCTCTGGGCCGCATGGCGCGGTTGCGGGCCCGCCTGGCGCGGTCGAACACCGCCATCGGCCGAGGCCTGTTCGCCCTGCTGTCCGGCGGCAAGGTGGACGACCACACGTGGGAGGAGATCGAGGACACCCTGTTGGTCGCCGACGTCGGCATCGCCGGGACCAACGACCTGGTGGATCGGCTCAAGACCCGGGTGGCGGTGGAAGGAACTGATGACCCCGCCGCGGTGCGCCGGATGCTGCGCGAAGAGCTCCTCGTGTCGGTGGATCCGGACCTGGACCGGTCCCTGGCGACCTTGCGACTGGGGGAGCACCCGGCCGTGATGCTGGTGGTGGGGGTGAACGGAACCGGCAAGACGACCACGACGGGCAAGCTGGCCCGGTTACTGGTCGCCGAGGACAAGGATGTGGTCCTGGGTGCCGCCGACACCTTCCGGGCGGCCGCCAGCCAACAGTTGCAGACGTGGGGGGAGCGGGTGGGGGTCCCGGTGGTCACCGGTCCCGAGGGGTCCGATCCCGCCTCGGTGGCCTACGACGCAGTGACCGCCGGAATGCAGGGGGACTGTGACGTGGTGGTCGTGGACACGGCAGGGCGTCTGCATACCAAGACCGGCCTCATGGACGAACTGGGCAAGGTCAAGCGGGTGATCGAGAAGCAGGTCCCGCTGAGCGAGGTGCTGTTGGTGCTCGACGCCACCACGGGCCAGAACGGGCTCACCCAGGCGCGGGTGTTCGCCGAGGTCGTGGACATCACCGGCATCGTGCTCACCAAACTGGACGGCACCGCCAAAGGCGGCATCGTGATCTCGGTACAGCGGGAACTCGGCGTTCCCGTGAAGCTCGTGGGCCTGGGCGAGGGCCCCGACGACCTGGCCCCGTTCGACCCGGACACCTTTGTGGACGCCCTGATCGACGGCTGAGCGGCTTCCGCGGGGTGAGTAGGCGCCGCAGCGCCGTATCCAAGCCCAGCGGACCGCGGCCTGTACCTGGGCGCCCGCGCTTCCGGTCAGATCGGCGGCGTGCGGTCGAACCAGGGGCGCGCTTCTTCCAGCTGGGCGGCCAGCGTCAACAACAGTGCCTCCTCGCCCGGCGCGGCGGCGAACTGGATCCCGATGGGCAGACCCTGCGTGGTCCAGGCCAACGGCACGCTCATGGCGGGCTGCCCGGTCATGTTGAACACCTGAGTGTTCGGCGTGCGCGCCAGCGATTCGTCGGCGAGCTGGCCGATGGCTTGCCGGAACACCGGATTCATGGCCGGACCGCTGAGACTGGACAAGCGCCGGATGGTGCTCAAGCCCAGCTTCTTCGCAAGGTTGAGGCCGAGTTCCCCGATCTTCGCCGGCGGTTGCGCGGTGGTGGCACTCATGTGGACGTCGACGCCTTGGGTCTGGCGCGCCACCGACCGGGTGAGCGAGCCCACGGTGGCCAGCGCATCCTCCAGGTCCCGGGCGCTCAGGGCGTTCCCGACCTGGCCGAGGAACCAGGTCGCCCGTTCGAAGTTCTCCGGCTTGGGAGCGACGCCGGTCTTCACCGCTGTCTGTTCGATATCGCGGGCCACGCTGGCCGCGTTGATGGTGAGGTACGCCTGGGCGACGGCCTCGACGTCGATGGTCAGGTCCAGTTCGATGACGTCGTGGCCCAGTTCAGCGAGCAACCCCGCTGCGTTGTCCACCGCCGCCACGATTTCGCGATGCTGTTCGTCGGCGAGGAAGGCCCGGCGCGTCACCCCGACCCGCAGTTTGCGGGGTCGTTTACCCACGGCTGCGACGAAGCGGGTGGAACCGGCGGGTTCGCCGTACGGGGCTCCCAGATCGGGACCGTGCGTGGCCTGCAGGAACAGGGCGCTGTCGCGCACCGACCGGGAGATCACGTGAGGGAGGGCCAACCCGTTCCACGCCTCGCTCACGTCGGGGCCGAGCGGCATCCGGCCGCGGCTGGGCTTGAGCCCGAACAGGCCGCAGTAGGCGGCGGGAATCCGGATCGAACCGCCGCCGTCCCCGGCATGTCCGACGGGAACGATTCCCGCGGCCACCGCTGCGGCCGTCCCGCCGCTGGATCCACCGGGAGTGTGGTCGGTGTTCCACGGGTTGCGACTCGGACCGTACAGTTCCGGCTCGGTGATGCCCATGATCCCGAACTCGGGGCAGTTCGTCTTGCCCAGGAACACGACACCGGCGTCGCGGTAACGCGCGAACAGGCTCGAGTCATATTCCGGGACCCAGCCGGCCAGGGCCCGCGAACCCATCGAACACGGCTCACCGGCCAGGATGCCGTCCATGTTCTTGACGACGAAGGGGATTCCGCTCAATTCGCCGTCGGGCAGGCCGGCCGCGATCTGGTCCGATGCCGCGGCCGTCAGGTCCAGGATCACGGCGTTCAGTCGGGGATTGACCTGATCCATCCGGGTCTGCGCCGCCTCGAGCAGCTCTTCGGCCGTGAACTGTTTGTCCCGGATCCCCTCGAGCATGGTGGTGGCGTCCATGGACCGGTATTCGCTGAACTTCATGCCTCTCCTCGCGCAGTCAGGACCAGCCGTGGCGGCCGACCGCTCAATACAACACCATCGCGGCCAGCCACACCGATCCAGCCACCACAACGGATGCCAGTTCGATGAGCATCTGCAGACCCGCGGCCTTCAGCGCGGTCTTCGTAGCGGGCCAGGCGAGCTGCCAGGAGCGGGTCCGCACCAACTCCGTGGCCAGCACTCCCAGCACGAACCCCACCACCAGTCCGACGACGGGGATGACGAAGAACCCCACGACCGCCAGGATGCCGCCCACGATCAGCGGCAGCGCGTCGACGTCGCCGGAGACGGTTCGAGCGGGAATCCACCATTTGGCCACCGCTCCCGCGACCAGGACGGTGACTCCGATTCCGGCCGCCACCCATGCAGGAGTCGTTCCGACGGCGATCGCGTAACCAACGACACCGATCCCTACCAAGACGGGGCCGGGCAGCAAGGGAACGACCGTCCCGACGATTCCCAGCAGGATGACGATTCCTGCCAGGAGTTCGCTCACCGGCCGCTGGCCTCGAACAGGCGACTGGACTCGTCGACCACTTCGCTGGTGAGGGGCTCCAGGGCGGCGGCATGAGCGGTGTAGTGATGGACACAGAACTGCAGATCCTGCCCCGAACGGAGCCGGACCAGCACGTACGCCTGCGCGCCGCAGCGATCGCACCGGTCCTCGGTGCCGAGAACGGGGGTTGCTGTCGTGGTCATGGGTCCACCTCCGGACTCAATAGTGACACCCACAGGCGGGATTGCGCGAAATGCCAGGGCCGCGGTTCGCGCAGGGCGTAGGACCCCGGGCTTACCCTTGTCCGGTGACCGCCGATCCGACGCCCACCGCTCGCACCCCGCGTCGTCGGACGACCCGATCGGCCCCGTCGACCGAATACTCGGCCAAGCAGTTACGGGTCCTGGAAGGGCTCGATGCGGTCCGGAAACGCCCCGGTATGTACATCGGCAGCACCGATGGCCGGGGTCTCATGCACTGCCTGTGGGAGATCCTGGACAACGCCGTCGATGAAGCACTGGGCGGCTGGTGTTCCCGGATCGAGGTCCATCTGTTGCCCGATGGTTCGGTAGAGATCCGCGACGACGGTCGCGGGATCCCCGTGGACAAGGAACCCAAGACCAGGCTCACCGGCGTCGAGGTCGTGTTCACGAAGCTCCACGCCGGAGGCAAGTTCGGGGGCGGCTCCTACACGGCCTCGGGCGGGCTGCACGGAGTCGGCGCGTCGGTGGTCAACGCGTTGAGTGAGCGGCTCGATGTCGAGGTCGACCGGGGCGGCAAGGTACACACCATGTCGTTCCGGCGGGGGGTGCCCGGCGATTTCGAGGGCGACACCGCGGCCGGCGAATTCACCCGCCGGTCCGGGCTGCAGGTGGCCGGCAAGTGCCCCGCGAAGACAACCGGGACCAGGGTCCGGTGGTGGGCCGATCGGCGCATTTTCACAAAAGACGCGGCCTACGATCTGGGCGAACTCCGCGCTCGGATCCAGCAGACGACCTTCCTCGTGCCTGGCGTCACCATCCGACTCCTCGACGAGCGTGACCCTGACTCGGTGGTCGACGAGACGTTCCACCACAGCGGCGGCATCGTCGACTATGTCGACCACCTGACCGTCGGCGAACCCGTCACCCCGATCATCCGGTTGGGGGGCACGGGTACGTTCACCGAGACGGTCCCGGTGCTCGACGATGCCGGTCACATGAATCCGCAGGATGTCGAGCGCGAACTCACCGTCGACATCGCGTTGCGCTGGACGTCCGGATTCGACACCGTCCTGCGTTCGTTCGTGAACATCATCGCCACCCCGAAGGGCGGCACCCATCTGGCCGGATTCGAACGGGCCCTGGTGAAGACGTTGAACGAACGTCTCAAGGCCGCGAAGGTGCTCAAGGCCAGCGAGGACGCTGTGTCCAAGGAGGACGTTCTCGAAGGGATGACCGCCGTGGTCACCGTGCGGCTTGCCGAGCCCCAGTTCGAGGGCCAGACCAAAGAGGTGCTGGGAACCCCGGCGGCCGCCAAGATCGTGCAGACCGTGGTCGCCAAGGAACTAGGCCAGTGGTTCGCCAGCCCGCCCCGGGGAGACAAGGTCCCCGCCCGCACGGCCCTGGACAAGGTCGCCAACGCGATGCGGGCCCGCATCCAGGCCCGCCAGACGCGGGATCTCCAGCGGCGCAAGAATGCGCTCGAGACGTCGTCCCTGCCCGCCAAGCTGGTGGACTGTCGGACCCGCGAGACGGCAGACAGCGAGTTGTTCATCGTCGAGGGTGACAGTGCCCTCGGGACGGCCAAACTGGCCCGCAACAGCGAGTTCCAGGCGTTGCTGCCCATCCGCGGCAAGATCCTGAACGTTCAGAAGGCGTCGGTCGCCGACATGCTGAAGAACGCCGAGTGCGCCGCCATCATCCAGGTCATCGGCGCAGGGTCGGGGCGCAGCTTCGATCTGGACGCTGCGCGCTACGGCAAGATCATCATGATGAGCGACGCGGATGTCGATGGGGCACACATCAGATGCCTGTTGCTCACCTTGTTCTACCGCTACATGCGCCCCCTCATCGAGGCGGGCCGGGTCTATGCCGCCATGCCGCCGCTGCACCGGATCGAGACCATCAACGCGGGGAACAAGGCCAACGACGTCATCTACACCTTCACGGAGTCCGAGATGCGCGCCACCGTGACGGACCTGGAGCGGCGCGGGGTGCGGATCAAGGACCCGGTCCAGCGCTATAAGGGGCTGGGCGAGATGAACGCGGGCCAGCTGCGCGACACCACCATGTCGCGTTCGAGTCGCACCCTGCGACGGGTGGGTCTGGCGGACGCCGAAGCGGCCGAGCACATGTTCCATCTGCTGATGGGCAACGAGGTGGCGCCGCGTAAGGAATTCCTGGTCACGTCGTCGGATGACCTCGATCGTGAGCGGATCGACGCCTGACCGATTGCGAAACGGCTACGTCGGCCGTCACCGCTGCCCGCCGATGCGACGATGTCGGCGCCCCTGCGAACACTGGAGTACGGATGAGGTTGGCCGGAGCGGTCGTGCTGGTGGGTGCCCTGGCCGTCAGCGGATGTGGCAAGGAAGCCGGAACGGGGATCCTGGGCCCGGTCGATTCCGTCACCAGTGCCACGAGTGACGCCGCAGCGGCCATCACGACGGCCCTGGCCGGTCCGGCCCCAGCCGACACTGCAGCTCCCGAAGCCTCCGGTCCCGACACTGACGCCAGCGGATCACCGGCCCCCGCTGAGTCCGGTGCCGACACCACCCCGGTGCCGGTCACCACCAAGGCACCCCCGCGCAGCACCCGCGACACGCTCACCGTGTGGGTGTTGCCCGAGACCCCCGACGCTGTGCTCACGCGGGCCGGACGACTCTTCGCGAAGGACTACCCGAAGGTCGATGTGAACCTGGTCCGGCAGGACTGGGCAACCGTCGCCCAGCAGTTGCAGGATCGCCTGCCGACCCCCGAGACACCCGACGTGGTCGAGATCGCCAACACCCAGACCGCCATGCTGGCGGGACAAGGGCTGATCGCCGGGCTGGAACCGGCCCGCTCGGACCTCCGCACCGAGGAATGGACCAAAGGCCTGACCGGCTCGACCACCCTGAACGACGACCTGGTCGCCGTTCCCATGTATGGGTTCGGACGAGTGGTCGCCTACGACCAGCAGGCATGGAAAGCGGCCGGCGTCACCGCCCCCCCGAAGTCCATGACCGAGTTCACCGACGCTCTGGAGCGGGTCCAGAACGGCGGAGTCAGCACGGACTATTCCGCCTTCTGGTTCCCCGGCCGGTACTGGCAGGGAAGCCTCCCGTGGATCTGGGAGGAGGGCGGCGAGATCGCCGAACTGGAACAGGACACGTGGAACGGGACGATCGATTCAGGTGAATCGCAGGCGGGTCTGACCCAACTGCAGGAACTTGTCCGCAAGTTCTCGCGTGCGCCCGCCGACGCGGACGAGACAACGGCGGCGCAAGTCAAGGCGTTCGACGAAGGTCGCGCCTCCGCGGCGCTGATGCTGCCCTACGAGATCGAGAGTCTCACCCGACCGCACGGAGTCTTCGCCCTGCCCGGCAAGGCGAAGAACAGCGTGGCCTCGCAGTTGATCCAGGGCAGTGATCTGGCCGTCTCCGCAGCCAGTTCGCGGCAAGGCCTGGCGGTCGCGTGGTTGCGTGCGTTCCTGGATCCGGCGGTACAGGATCAGTTCGCCCGCACCAGTGGGTACCTGCCGGCGTTGGCCAGCGCGGTGAAACAACTGAAGGGCGACCCAGTCACCGAAGCGCAGGCCGACCTCGCCGACAAGGGCCGATTCACCCCGGCGGCGGCGGGCTGGGTCGATGCCGAACAGCAGCAGATCCTGCCCGACATGCTTCAGACGATCCTGACGCCGCCCGCTCCGACGTCACCGAGCGGCTCCCCGTCGACAGGGGGAGCGTCACCCAGTGGCGAGAACCTCCCCGGACCCACCGGTAGTGTCGCCCCGCTGCCGGGCGCGGGCGAAGGGGGTCCGCTGCCGACGGACGGCGGGACCAGTCCCTCGCGCTGAGTCAGGCGATCCCCTCGGCCTGATTGGCGACCGGGTACATCGGCCGGGGAGCCGGGAGGCCCGGGCTCAACGTCTCGCTGACGGCGACTTCGCGAGGACGAGCCACCTGGGGGATCCGTTCCTCGAAGTAGTTCTCCACCGCCTCGTACACCTCGGCGGACCGTTCCGGCGCCTCGATCACGGTTTCGCCGGTCCACAGGTCATGCCATCCGAGTCGCTCGCCGTCCTCTTCCACGAAGAGTCGGTTCTGGCCGTATCGCCGCCACCACGTCACCCTGAGTTCCATAACCCAGTTATCGGACGCGGCCGGAAATCCTTGAGCGGCGGTCCGGAATCACCCGTGTGCAGTACGCCGTCAGGCGTCGACGGGATGCAGTTGCCCAGTGGTGACGTCGTAGATCGCGCCCCCCACCACCAGATTGGTGGGGAGGTAGGGGAGCGCCCGGATCCGCACCAGGTCCGACCGAAGCGTGTCCAACTGATCCTCGACGACCGCGATGTCCAGGCTGCGCGTGTCGTAGCCCGACGCCTCCGCCAGGGCGTCGTGGATCTCCGCCTCGGTCGCGGAGGCCATCTTGCAGTTGGTGTGCGGCATGACCAGCACCCGATTGACGCCGAGCAGGTGAGTTGCGAGGACCAGGGTGCGCAGGACGTCGTCAGTCACGCGGGCGCCTGCGTTGCGCAAGATCTTCACGTCACCGGCGTTCATCCCAACGATCGCCAGGGGGTCGATCCGTGAGTCCATGCAGGTGATGATCGCCAGTCCTTTGCGTGCCACCCCCGACAGTTCCGGGGACCCGAACGTCGCAGCGAACTGCTTGTTGGCGGTCAGGACATCGGCGAAGTCCGCCGCGGGAAAATCCTGGGGCGCGGGCATCAGTTCGACTCACCGCTGGAGTGGCCCGGGAAGACACCCAGTTCGGGGCTCACGATCGGCGCCGCGTTGTTGACCGCCAGGGCCGCCTCGCCGAATCCCACCGAGATCAGCGGGACCTTGCCCGGGTAGACGGCGATGTCGCCCGCTGCGAAGACCCCGGGCAGGTTCGTCGCCATGGTGGTGTCGACGCGGATATGCCGCTTCTCCAGGTCGAGCCCCCATTCGGCCATCGGTCCGATGTTGGCGATGAAGCCGAGGGCGGCGACCACCGTCTGGGCCGGCAGCACCTGGACGGTCCCGTCGGTCTTTGTCGTGACCTCGACCTCGGTGATGGTGTCGTCGCCGCGGACGGCGGTCACTTCGCAGGGGGTGAGCAGGGTGACGCCCAGGTCCCGGGCCCGGTCGAGCATGGCGGCGTGCGCGCGGAACTGGTCGCGGCGATGCACCACAGTGACGCTCGCGGCGATCGGCTGCAGCATGAGCGCCCAATCGATCGCCGAGTCCCCGCCTCCGACGATCACCACATCCTTCCCCGCGTGAGCCTCGGGCTGCGGGATGAAGAACACGAGTCCCCGCTCCGCCCATTCACCACCGGCCGGCAGAGGTCGGGGTTTGAACGAGCCGATGCCGCCGGTGATGATCAAGGCCTTGCTGGTCACGGTGGCTCCGCTGGCCAGTGTGAGGGTCACCGGTCCACCGTCGGGTGCGGCCAGGCCCACCGCCTGGTCGCCCAGCAGGTAGGTGGGGGAGAACTGCTCCGCCTGCGCAGCGAGCTCGCTCACGAGTGCGCGCCCACGGATGGTGGGGAACCCTGCGACGTCGAAGATGTCCTTCTCCGGGTACATGGCGGTGATCTGCCCGCCGATCTCGGGCAGGGCATCCACCACCGCGGTGCTCCAGCCCCGGAATCCGGAGTAGTACGCCGCGTACAAGCCGGTGGGTCCGGCACCGACGATGGTCACATCGGTCGTGGTGTCGCTCATCCGAAGGTCACCGGTTCCGGTTCGTTGCCCGGCAGCCA
>CAZVYU010000024.1:0-27136 GCA_964631645.1 uncultured Actinomycetes bacterium | reverse complement strand
AGATCCCGGCGATCGCGATGGCCGTGGCAAGCGCGAGCGTCGGGGGGATCTTGCCTGAGGCCATGGCGACAAGGGTGCCGACGACGACGGCGATGGACAGCAGGAGCACGCGTCATTCTGACCGATCCGGTAGCACTCCCGTCCGAGATTGCCGAAGACCCCCCGATCGCCCGCACCCGCCGCCGGGTGAGTAGGCGCGCAGCGCCGTATCGAAGCCAAGGCGGACACCGGCCCGCACCCTCCCCCGCCCTGGGTCCAAGCCGACCCCAGCGGGGTACACCGCCTGCGGCGGCACTCACCCCGCAGATCAGCGCGGCCCATGGCGTAGCAAACTGCTACACTGGCGTGGTGGCCGGCACCAGCACCCCGATCCGCGTGACCAACGCGCTCCTGAACGACGCCCGTAACCACGGCGAGCGCGCCCACCGCAGCGCCACGGCGCAGATCGAACACTGGGCGCTGATCGGCCGTCTTATGGAGGCGCGCTACAGCCAGGTCGAGATCGAGGCGATCACGCTGGGAGTACGGCCGCCAGGCGACACCGCCCCCGCACCCGACCTCGACGACGTCCTCGCCACCATCGATGACCTGCGAGCGGAGGGATCCCTCGCGACCGCAGTCGCCGGACCCGTTCGCTACCGCGCCAACCGTGTCGACCCAGAGCTGATCGACGAGGTGACTGAGCAGGGTGTTCGGACCGGCCACTTCGTCGACGGTCGGTTCCAGCCGGCGGGCTGATGCCGCGGCTCTGGCTGTTGGCTGGAGCCAACGGGTCCGGCAAGACGACCTTCTTGAAAACGGTCTTGGACCGGCCGGGCTTGATCTGGATCAACGCCGACGACATCGCCCGACAGTTGTGGCCCGACGATCCGGAGAACCACTCCTACGCCGCTGCTCAGGTGGCCGCCGATCTCCGCCAGCAAGCCATCGACGACCGCGTCGACTTCATCACTGAGACCGTCTTCTCCCATCCGTCGAAACTCGCACTCCTCCACACTGCCAAGGCCGCGGGATACCGCATCACGCTCGTGTACGTGCACCTCGGGCACGTGCATCTGAACGTCGCACGAGTTCACCAACGCAGTCTCGAAGGCGGCCACGCCGTTCCGGCCGACAAGATCGCCGCCCGAGCGGCGCGCCTCCCACCTCTCATCAAGGAGGCGATAGCCGTCAGCGACGACGCACTGCTGTTCGACAACTCCGACGATGAGGATCCCTACCGATTGGTCGCGATGAAGAAGGCTGGCCAGATCACCGTGACCGGGTCCGAGCCGTGGCTCCTGCATGTGCTCCCCGACGAGTAGATTCAGTTGCCGCGCCGTTCGCAGCACCCGTTCGCCTCGGCTCAGCGGGCCTTGGTGGACTTCTGGACGTAGCGACTCTTGGCGGCCTTGTGTTGGGCCTGCACGCGCACCTTGACGCGCTGACCCTTCTTCAGTTTGGGCGCCACCTTCTTGACCGCCTGCTTGCGCGGAGTCTGGGCCATGGTGCGCCACCCATTCCCGGCGTTCACTTCGACGCGGTAGCTGGACGCCTTCGGCGCTTTCGACCAGGCCGCGGTCACCGTGCCGCCTCGTGCGGCCTGGAGTTTCACTGCGGCAGGGGCCGACAGAGTTGCGGCGCCGGTCGTGGTGAAGGGGTCAGACACACCCCAGGCCAGCACCTTGATCTTGCTGCCCATCGTGGCCCACGCTTCGTCCACCGACGTGCCACCGTCGAATACGTAGGTGCTGTTCTGGATGCCGATACGAACTCGGTAACTTCCATTCTGCGGGAGCTGCAGAACCGCCGTGCGCGAAGCTCGCTGCAGATCATCGATCTGACGTTCGGTGGCACTGCCGTACTGGGAGCCGCTGGCATCGAGACCGGGCTGCCAGGCCCCCCCGTCACGGCTGACTTCGACCACGATGCTGGTCTGCCATTCGTTCTCGGGGTTCGTGGCAACGTCCTGCCACGTCACCGCAACCACCCGACCATCCGACGACAACGGTCTCACCTTGACCTCGGGAGCACGTGCCCCGACCAGGGTGAAAGGGGTCCTAACGGCGGCCGTCGGCGCACTCATGCTCTGGGGCCGGACCTCGACAATGACCGGCAGGTCGGAAGCGGATTCATTGGCTCGCACCGGTACATCCACGGTCTTCGGCCGGTTGGCGCCGACCGACTGGTAGCCCAACGTCTTGCCCGGTTGGGCAGAGCCGGTAGCAAAGACCGACACCTGATACTCATTGATCCCCGTGGTGTCGGTAGGGGGTGCGAACGTCACTCGAAGCATCCGGGATTTGATCTGCGAGACGCTCACAGCCGAGACAGCCGCCGCTTGGGCATCGCGTTCCTGTATCCCGCCGGAGGACGACTGCGCCAGGGCGGGCGCCGCCGTCACGCCGAAGATCAGGGCGCTGGCCAGAGCAGCCGTTGTCGCAGTTCGAAATGACATAGAAGGCGATTCCCCACGTGAGACGATGCACATTCGTTATGCCCCCGCGGGCGCCCGGCAAACCCCCGCTTGCCACCACGCACAGCAAACAGCAACTGCAACAACTGCTATTTCACCAGGTCGAACACCTTGAAGATCGGCATGTAGAGCGCGATCAGCATCGCGCCGATCATGCCGCCGACCACTGCGATCATGATCGGTTCGATCAAGGAGGTGAGCGCTTCGGTGGTGGCTTCGACCTCTTGGTCGTAGAACTCGCTGATCTTGGCGAGCATTGTGTCCAACGATCCGGTGTCCTCCCCCACGGCCATCATTTGCACCACCATGGGGGGGAACACCGGATGGTCCAACAGCGGTCGGGCCAACGGCTCACCCGTGCGGACCGATTCCTTCACGTCGGCCACGGCCCGAGCGATGACGACATTGCCGGAGGTCTCCCCCACGATGTCCAGCGCCTGCAGGATGGGCACGCCCGCTGACACCATCGAGCCGAGGTTGCGGCTGAACCGGCTGAGCGCGATCTTCTGGAACAGCGGCCCGAAGACCGGCATCTTCAGCTTCGCCGGATCGACGACGTCGCGGACCTTGGGCGTGTTCTTGTACTTACGCCACAGGAACATCCCGACGATCCCGAACACCAGGATGAAGGGCGAGAGGATCTTCAACAACGACGACATCGCCACCAGGACCCGCGTGGGCAACGGCAGTTCCCCACCGAGACTCGTGAACAGTCCTTCAAACACCGGAACGATGAACAGCAACATCGCGACCAGGGCGAGGATCGCCATGACCAGGACGACGACCGGATAGGTCATCGCAGACTTCACCTTCTGGCGGAGTTTGACCTCGGCTTCGAAGTTCGTCGCGATCTGCAGCAGTGTCGAATCCAGGAAGCCGCCGAGTTCCCCGGCCTTGATCATGTTGACCATCAACGGAGGGAACTCGTCGTGTTTCACCAGCGCCGACGACAGGCTCGAACCGACCTCCACGTCGGAACGAACCTCGCTGATCACCTTGGCCAGTGCCTTGCTCTCGGTCTGTTCCTCAAGGATCACCAGAGCCCGCAGCAGGGTGAGCCCGGAGTTGATCATCGTCGCGAACTGACGGCACATGACCGCCAGATCCTTGAGCTTGACCTTCTCCCCCATGCCGGGGATGTGCAGTTCCTTGTTCAGTCCGGTGCCGGTCGCCTCGATCGAGACCGGTGCGTATCCCATGGACGTCAGCTTGTTGGCGACGATGGCGGGCGACTCGGCGTCGATCTTGCCCTTGACCAACTTCCCGGTACGATCCCGGACCTGGTACTCGAACGTGGCGGTGGCGGCCATCGCGATCAACTCCTGCCGCAGAGTTTGTTGTAGTCGGGCGTGTGGTGGCACTTGTCGAGCCCGGTCTCGTAGGTGATCCGGCCCTCCCGCACCAACTTCGCCAAGTGCTGGTCCAGGGTGTGCATCCCGTACTGCTGACCGGCCTGCATCGCCGAGTAGATCTGGTGGGTCTTGCCCTCCCGGATCAGGTTCCGCACCGCGGGCGTCACCGTCAGGATTTCGGTGGCCACCACACGTCCGCGACCGTCGAGGGTCTTGCACAACGTCTGGCAGACCACGCCCTGCAGCGCACCCGCCAACTGCTGCCGCACCTGCTGCTGCTGATGCGGCGGGAACACGTCGATCACACGGTCGATCGTCTGCGCCGCATCCTGCGTGTGCAGGGTCGCGAAGACCAAGTGACCGGTCTCAGCGGCGGTCAGTGCCACCGAGATCGTCTCCAGGTCTCGCATCTCGCCGACCAGGATGATGTCGGGGTCCTGGCGCAGGACGTGCTTCAACGCCTGCGAGAACGACGTCGTGTCGCTGCCGACCTCACGCTGATTGACCAGACACTTCTTGTGCTCATGCAGGAACTCGATCGGGTCCTCGACGGTCATGATGTGTTCCGACCGGGTCTGGTTGGCCTGGTCGATCAACGCTGCCAGCGTCGTCGACTTGCCCGATCCGGTGGGTCCGGTCACCAACACAAACCCACGCGCCAGATTGCTGAACTCGCGCACGGCAGCCGGGATGCCCAGCGTCTCCAGACTCTTGATCTCGAACGGGATCAACCGGAACGCCGCACCGACGGCATCCTTCTGCTTGTACATGTTGACGCGGAACCGGCCGCGGCCGGGCAGCGTGTAGGAGAAGTCCAGCTCCAGGTCCTCTTCGAACCGCTCGCGCTGCACCTGCGTGATGGCCCCGTACATGGTGCGCTGGATCATCCCCGCGTCCAACATCGGGAAGTCGGTCAACTGCCGCAGATCACCGTTGACCCGCACCGCTGGGTGCGAGTTGGCACTCAGATGCAGGTCGGACGCCTTCAGCTCCATCATGGCGTCGAGCACCTCGGGCAGCGACAGGTCGTCCTCCCGGGTGCCCTGCTCGGTGCTGGTCCGGCGATAGGCGTCCTCGCCGGTCGCCGGCTTCGTCAACTCGACGTCGGCATCCGGGGTGGCGGACGGTGCGACCCGACCCAGGCCAACGCTCGGCGCAACCGGAGGTGGCGTCTGTGCCGGCTGAACGACCGGTCGGGACGGGGCCGCCTGGTCGGGCGCCATGGGCGGTTGCACGCGGGCGGTGGGCTGAGGCTGGGCCACCGGCTGTGGCCGGGCTGGTGCCGGTCGCGGCTGGGTCACCGGCTGTGGCTGGGCCTGTGGCCGGGGAGGGGCGGGTTGCGGTGGCGCCACCGGCTGCGGTCGGGCTGCGGGCGGTGCGGTCGGCACCGATTGATGGCTTGGGGCGGCTGGCGGCGCGACAGGCGGCTGCTGAGGTCCAGGTGGCGCGACAGGCGGTGCGACCGGTGCCCGACCGGGCGGCGGGGGCGGGGCCGCGGGGTACGCGGAACCGGTGGGCGGACTGGTAGCCGACATCCGACCTCCCTCACTCCCCTGACGCATCGGTCGGGTCGGCGTGAACCTTGAGGATCGTCGCACCGCCGAGCCGTTACAGGACGACGCGCAACACCTCGTCCAGTGACGTCACCCCGCCCAGCACCTTGGCCATGCCGTCCAGCCGCAGCGACTGCATCCCCTCGGCCCTGGCCGCCGAGGTGATCTCGGCCGTGGTCGCGCGCTCCACCGCCATCCGCTCCAAGGTCTCGCTGACCTGCATCACCTCGTGCAAGGCCACCCGCCCCCGATATCCCGTATGGGCGCACTTGGCGCACCCTTTCGAGCGATACAGCACCGGCAGCGGACCGGCCGGGTCCCAGGGGAAGCGTGCCGCGGCCAGCGTCTCCGGGGTGGGTTTGTACTCCTCGCGACAACTCATGCACAGGCGCCGCGCCAGACGTTGGGCCAGGACACAGTCCAGCGCCGAACCGACCAGGAACGGCTCGATCCCCATCTCGACCAGACGTGTGACGGCGCTGGGTGCGTCGTTCGTGTGCAGCGTGGTGAGCACCAGGTGGCCGGTCAACGCGGCCTCGATCGCGATCTGGGCGGTCTCGTGGTCGCGGATCTCACCGATCAGCACAATGTCGGGGTCGCTGCGGAGGATGGACCGCAGCGCCGAGGCGAACGTGAGCCCCGCCTTCGGATTGGTCTGCACCTGGGAGACCCCGGCCAGCCGGTACTCCACCGGGTCCTCGACGGTGATGATGTTGACCTCGGGCCGGTTGATGATGTTCAACGTCGCGTACAGCGTCGTGGACTTACCGGATCCGGTCGGACCGGTCACCAGGAGCATCCCGTAGGGCTTGGTGAACGACTCCGCGAACCGGCTGTAGTTCTCCGGGCTGAACCCCAACTGCGACAGGTCCAGATGAGCTGTCGAGTTGTCCAGGATTCTCATGACGACCTTCTCGCCCCACACCGTGGGCAGGGTGGCGATACGCAGATCGACCTTGCGGCCGTGCGCCGAGACCGACAGCCGCCCGTCCTGCGGCACCCGGCGTTCGGCGATGTTCATCTCGGCCATGATCTTCAGGCGGCTCACGACACCGGCGTGGATGTTGCGCGGCGACCGCATCATCTCGTGCAGCACCCCGTCGATCCGGAAACGCACCAGCAGGTCGTGCTCGTTCGGTTCCAGATGGATGTCGCTGGCACCGTCCTGAATCCCCTGCGTGATGAGCAGGTTGACGAACTTGACGATCGGGGCGTCCTCGACGACCTCGTGCAGCGAATCGAGGTCCGCCTTGTCCTCCTCGAGGTCCATGGCGGTGGTCAGGTCGTCCAAATCGGACTCGAGTCGGAACGCCCGGTCGATCGCGGCATCCACATCGTGGCGGGTGGCGACAACGACCCGGACCTCCATCCCGGTCAGGGATCGGACGTCGTCGCGCGCGACCACGTTGGCCGGGTCGGACATGGCCAGCACCAGGTAGCCGTTCTCGACCCCCAGGGGCAGGACGTGATGCCGCCGACAGACGGCACCCGGCAGTCGTGAGACCGCAGATCCGTCCAGCACCGTGTCGGACAGATCGACGAATGGCAGGCCGATCTGGGTGGCCAGCGCCGACACCAACTGCGACTCGGTCAGCACACCCTGGTCGACCAGGACCCGGCCCAGCATCTTTCCGCTGGTCCGCTGCGTCTCGAGCGCGGCGATCAGCTGCTCCCGCGTGATCATGCCCTCCTGGAGCAGGATCTCGCCCAGTTGAGCCACGTCACCTCCGATCGCCCACTACTGCTGATCCGGTGATCGGTCGCTGTGAGCGCGGCGGTGAGGCGTTACGCCCACCGGGTGACGGTCGGTCGGGCAACTGGTCGCTGGTTCAGGGTCAGCCGGACAAGGCCCGCTGTAGAGCCGCATCCATGGCGGCCACCGGCGGCTCGAGTCCGGTCATGAGCCGAACCTGCTCGACGGCCTGCCACAACAGCATGCGATGCCCCCCGGCCACGGCACCACCCGTCTCCTGCCAGGCCGCGGCCAACGTGGTGGGCCACGGCGAGTAGGTCACGTCCAGCAGGATCCCGGGATCGAGCGGGAGGTCGCTGACCAGCCCCGCGGCGGCGTCGCCGGGCAGGGTCACGATCACGACATCGGCGTCAAGTGCCGCATCCCGGTCGGACCACTCGAGCACCTGCGGGGCCCCGGGACTGACCGCCTGAACCAACTGCTGCGCGGCGTCCATCCGGCGGGCACAGACGAGCACCTGTTCGACACCCAACTCGTGGGCGGCGACCAGCGCCGCGGCGGCCGTTCCACCCGCCCCGATGATCGCCAGCGTCGACACGTCTCCGACGCTACGGACTTCATCGAGCGCCGACAGGATCCCGGCGACGTCGGTGTTGTCCCCCGACCGACTGCCGTCACCCGCGAACAGAACCGTGTTGACCGCGCCGACCCGACGGGCCAACGGACTCACCCGGTCCAACGTCGGCAGGATCGCCTGCTTCAGCGGGGCAGTGACCGACAGTCCGACCCACGACTCGTCACGCCCGGCGACGAAGTCGACGACCTCATCGGCGGTGACGTCGACCGCCGTATAGGACCAGTCCAGACCCAACGCGTCATACGCTGCGCGATGCAGCACCGGACTCAGGCTGTGGTCGATGGGGTGCCCGATGACCGCGGCTTGCCGGGTCACTGCGGATTGGCCGCTTCCCATTCGCGCAGTTCCTCCTGGAAACGCAGGAACTCGTCGTAGTTGTCGGTGAACTTCGTCTCGCCCGTGTCCAGGTTGACGGTGGCGTAGTACAGCCAATCGCCCTTGTCGGGCTCCAGCGCGGCCTCGAGCGCCTTCTCGCCAGGTGAGTTGATGGGGGTGGGGGGCAGACCCTGGTGCTGCTCGGTGCGCGTGTTGTACGGCGAGTCCAGATCCAGGTCCGACTTGTTGATGTTGGTCTCGAACTGATCCAACGCATAGTTCAGCGTGGCGTCCAGTCCCAGGTAGCCGTAGGTCTCGCCCCAGGTGTCGGGATCGAGCCGGTTGTAGATGACCCGCGAGACCTTGCCGTAGTCGCCCGAATGGGCTTCGGCCTGGATCAGCGAAGCGACGTTGAGCACCTCGTACGGGGAGTACCCCGTCTTGACCGCACGCTTCTCGAAGTCCATCGCGTCGGTCACCTCGACGAACTTGTCCACCATCGTGTTGAGGATCTCTTCGGCGGTCGCGTCCTTCTGGAACTCGTAGGTGGCGGGGAACAGGAACCCTTCCGCCCGAGCCTCGCCGGTTCCCTTGGCCCAGACCGGCAATGGCAGCCGGGCAGGGGACGCCAGCACGGATTCGAAGTCCTTCACCGGGATGCCGGTCGACTCACTCAGCGCATCGACGACCTGGCCCACCCGCAGACCTTCGCTGATCGTGACCGTGTCGGTATTGCGCGAGGTGGGGTTCAACAGTCGCTGCACGGCGTCGGCAGCTGCCATCTGCTTGAGCATCAGGTACGTGCCCGGAGTGATGGATGTGGCGTTCTTGTTGTCCGCGGCCGCTTCGGCGAAGGCTTGGGTGGACTCCACCACATCCGCTCGCTGCAGCGTGGCCCCGATGTCGGTGAGCGTCTGCCCTTCGGCGATCTCGATCACGACTTCGCCCGATCCCGGCCCCGGGTAGTCCGGCGCCGGCTGCGCGGCTTGGATCTTCTGGTAGGCCCAGTACCCGCCGACCGCCACGGCGCCCACGAGACCGACGACGATGACAACGGCGAAAAACACGGCGAGGCCGGAGCGCTTGCGCCCCTTCTTGCGGCGCCGTTTCGACGGGGAGCCGCCGCCGGAGGGGCTCTGCTGCATCGAGAGTCCGACGTTGCTCATCAATCAGTCCTGTTCCACGCTTGCGCCGGCCGGTTGGCCGGTGGCACGCTCGCGCTCCAGAGCATTTTGCAGTATGGCGACCGCTGCGGCTTGATCCAGGACGTTCCGGGCGTTGCGCGTGTCGCGTCCCGCAGCCCGCATCTGCTTGCCGGACTGCGCCGTGGTGAGTCGTTCATCGATCATCCTGACTTCGACGGTAACCGATGAACCGGCATGCCCGGCCCGCCCGTTGGTGTCCTGTAACACGGCTGCCAGGTCCCCGGCGAAACTCCGCGCCGCCTCGGCGGCCGGTCCGACCGTTCCGTCGAGTCGCAGCGGGTCACCCACGTAGACCACATCCGCTGCCGATTCCACCACCAGGTTGGCGACGGAGCGCACCGCGCCGGGTCCGGCGGGAACCGTCTCGACCGGAACGGCGATCGTAGTCCCGGCAGCGGAGCGGGCGACGCCGATCCGCACGGTGCCGACGTCGACCGCCATCCGAGCGCCCGTCACGTCCCGGTGACCCCGGCCACATACGCACTGGCAGCCTCGAAGGCCTGCGGAAGCCCGTCGACCTCACCGCCGCCGCCCTGCGCCAGATCGTCTTTGCCGCCGCCCCGGCCGCCCACCGCAGGAACCGCGGCAGCCAGGAGTTCCTTGGCCGACAGTCCGGCGTCGCGGGCCTTGTCGTTGACGGCCGCCACCAGCGCCACGCGGCCATCGGCCACCGCGGCCCCCAGCAGGGCCACCTTGCGGGCCTGGTCGGTCATGCCCCGCGCCCGCAGCACCATCTGGCGCAGGTCACCGGCGGCCACCCCGTCCGGAACCCGGAAGGTCCACAACCGGGCGTCGCCGATGTCCTGCCCGTTGCCCATGATGTCCGTTACCTGGGACAGGAGTTGGGTG
Source organism: uncultured Actinomycetes bacterium (assembly GCA_964631645.1). Taxonomy (GTDB): domain Bacteria; phylum Actinomycetota; class Actinomycetes; order S36-B12; genus CAIWTL01. The sequence continues at coordinate 17,077 of CAZVYU010000024.1, read as the reverse complement.
CTGCGAATGCGCTCCAGTTCTTTCTCGGCGTCCTTGAGCCGCGCCAGCATCGATTCGATCCGGTCGGGCAGTTCGTCGGGCCGCACTTTGATCATCTGCGACAGCTGTGACACCAGGTGGTGTTCGCGAGCCAGGAACCGGTAGGCATCGGAACCGACCAGCGCCTCCACCCGGCGCACCCCGGCGCCGATCGAGGACTCCGACAGGAACTTCACCACGCCCAGCTGTCCGCTGCGCGCCGCGTGGGTGCCGCCGCACAACTCGTGCGCCCAGTCGCCCACCGACACGACCCGTACGGTTTCGCCGTACTTCTCGCCGAACAGCGCCATGGCACCCATCGCCACTGCTTCGGCCTGCGGCATGGTCTGCGCGGTCACCGTCAGGTCATCCTGCAACACGTCGTTGACCAACGCCTCGGCGTCGGACAGGACGCTGGCGGGCACCGGGGTGGGGCTCGGGAAGTCGAAACGCAGGCGGCCGGGGGCGTTCTCCGAGCCCATCTGGGTGGCCGTGTCGCCGAGCATCTCGCGGAAGGCGCGATGGATCATGTGGGTCGCGGTGTGGGCCCGGCTGATCGCCTGGCGGCGCGGGATGTCGACCAGCCCCTGAGCCGCCTCACCGCGCGCAGCCTGACCCGCCGCCACCCGACCCCGATGGACGTACAGGCCGGGTACCGGGCTCTGCACGTCGAAGATCTCGATCAGCGACCCATCGGCGGTGGTGATGGTGCCGTGGTCCCCCAGCTGGCCGCCCCCTTCGGCGTAGAACGGGGTGCGGTCGAGCACGACCTCGATGTCGTCGCCTTCGCTGACCGACACCACATCCTCGCCGTCGCGCAACAGCCCGACGATCGCCCCGTCCGTCTGGATCTCGCTGTAGCCGGTGAAGTCCGTGGGACCCGAACGGTCGAGGACGCTGCGGTACGCCGTCGCAGGTGTGATGCCTTCCTTGCGGGCGCGGGCGTCCGCCTTCGCCCGGTCACGCTGCTCCCCCATGAGCCGCCGGAACCCGGCCTCGTCGACGTCGAGGCCCTGCTCGGCAGCCATCTCCAGCGTCAACTCGATGGGGAACCCGTGGGTGTCGTGCAGGACGAACGCGCGGTCACCACTGAGCTGCTGACCGCCCGCCTTCTTGGTGTCGGCCACCGCCAGGTCGAACACGCTGGCCCCGGTTTTCAGCGTCTGAAGGAACGTCGTCTCCTCGGCGGCGGCGACGGCTTCGATGCGGGGCTGCTCCCGGACCAACTCCGGGTACTGCGGCGCCATGGCCACCACAGTCGAGGTGACCAACTGCTGCATGCAGGGCCGGTCGGCGCCCAGGAGGCGCATGTTGCGGATGACCCGGCGCATGAGGCGGCGGAGCACGTAGCCGCGTCCTTCGTTGCCCGGCACCACCCCGTCGGCGATCAGGAACGTGCAGGTGCGGGCATGATCGGTGACCACCCGCAGGTACACGTCGTCGCGATGGTTGCTGCCGTACCGCTTGCCGGTCAGGTCCGTGGCGATCTCGAGGATGGCGGCCGAGGTGTCGATCTCGTAGATGTTGTCCACGCCCTGCAGCAGCGCGGCCATCCGCTCCAGGCCCATACCGGTGTCGATGTTGCGCGCCGGCAGGTCACCCAGGATGTCGTAACCCTCCTTGGCCGGCCCGTCGCCGCGGAAGTTTTGCATGAAGACGAGGTTCCAGACCTCCAGGTAGCGGTCCTCGTCCACAACCGGACCGCCCTCCTTGCCGAAGTCGGGACCGCGGTCGTAGTAGATCTCGGAACAAGGGCCGCACGGACCAGGAACGCCCATGGACCAGAAGTTGTCGGCCTGGCCGCGGCGCTGGATCCGATCGAGCGGCAAGCCGACGGTCTTATGCCAGATGTCGACCGACTCATCGTCGTCGTGATAGACCGTCGCCCACAGCCGGGCCGGATCGAACCCGTAACCGCCGTCGGCCTGCGAACTGGTAAGCAGTTCCCAGGCCCAAGGGATCGCCTTCTCCTTGAAGTAGTCGCCGAAACTGAAGTTGCCGGCCATCTGGAAGAACGACGCATGCCGGGTGGTCTTGCCCACCTCGTCGATGTCGAGCGTTCTCACGCACTTCTGCACGGAGGCGGCCCGCGGGTAGGGGGCGGGCGCCTCGCCCAGGAAGTACGGCTTGAACGGGACCATGCCCGCGTTCACGAACAGCAAGGTGGGGTCGTCGGCCAGCAGCGACGCGGACGGGACGATCACATGTTCCCGGTCCTGGAAGAACGTCAGGAAGCGCGACCTGATCTCAGCTGAGTCCATCGGATCATTCTGTCAGGAGGTAGGGCCATCACCTCAATCCGCCGGTCCGGCACCCAGTCGGACCGGATGAGTGCACACAAGTGTCCCCAATTCATGGCGATCGCGCAGCGCTGCCTCACGAGATTCCGCGGACCGGGGGCTGTTGGGGACACTTGCGCGCAGATCCAGCGGGCGGGTCAGGTGCGGAGCGGTTCCTCGGCCGGTTCGAGCCGGACTGTCGTCGCGCCGCTGGTGAGATCCATGAGGTCGTCCTGGGGCCGTTCGGCATCGCGGATGCCACGGTAGATGTCGCCCACGGTGCGCGTGATGGCAGCGGTGTTACCCGCCACGCCCCGCTCCTTGGTGCGCTCCCACGCCTGGGCGCCCCGCCGATAGACCAGGATTCCCCCGGCGGCGCCGACGCCCATCCAGACCAGTCTGCTCATGACCGACCTCCCAACCCCCAGAAGTATGTCACCCGTCGGGGCGCTGCCCAACCTCGCCGCGGACCAGCTGTCGCAGCCGCTCGGCCGCCTGCGCGGCGCGCTCCTCGGCGCCGTGGGTGGTGGGTTCGTAGTAGACCCGGTCGCGCACGACGTCCGGCGCATATTGCTGCCGGGAGACCCCCGCCGGGGCGTCATGCGGGTAGCGGTACCCCTTCCCGGCGCCCTCCATCCGCGCCCCTTTGGTCGACGCATCGCGCAGTGCGGGCGGCACCGGGCCGGTGCGACCCGACCTCACATCATCCAGCGCCGACCCGATCGCCCGTTTCACCGCATTGGACTTCGGCGCCAGCGACATGTGGATCACCGCGTGCGCCAGTGGATACATCGCCTCGGGCAACCCGATGAACGACACCGATTCGTGGGCCGCCGTGGCCACCAGCAGCGACGTGTGATCGGCCAGGCCGATGTCCTCGCTGGCCAGGATCACCAGCCTGCGGGTGATGAACCGCGGATCCTCACCCGCGGCCAACATGATCGCCAGATAGTGCAGCGCCGCATCCGGATCGCTTCCGCGGATGGACTTGATCAGCGCTGACGTCACGTCGTAGTGCCGGTCGCCGGCGCGGTCGTAGCGGGGAGCGTCCTGCTGGACCGCGGATTCCACGTCGGGGAGCGTGATGCGCTGCCGGTCGCCGGCGGCCACCTCGAGCAGGGTCAACGCCCGGCGCGCGTCCCCACCGGCCATGCGGACGATGAGCTCGCGAGCGTCATCGTCGATGGCCACGCGCCCCGCCAACCCCCGCGAGTCACTGAGAGCGCGATCGACCACCACTTCCAGGTCTGCGGCCTCCAGCGGGCGCAGTGGCACCAGGATCGAGCGGCTCAGCAAGGCAGGGATCACCGCGAACGACGGGTTCTCGGTCGTCGCCCCGACCAGCGTCACCCAGCCGTTCTCGACGGCCGGCAGCAGCGCGTCCTGCTGGGTCTTGCTGAACCGGTGTACCTCGTCGATGAACAACACGGTGGTGCGACCATGCAGCTCCCGGTCGGTCCGGGCGGCGTCGATGACCGCCCGCACGTCCTTGATCGTGGCGGACACGGCAGACAGTTCCCGAAACGCGGCCCCGCGCCCCGCGGCGATCAGCCGGGCCAGCGTGGTCTTTCCGGTGCCGGGGGGACCCCACAGGATCACCGAGGCACCCGGGCCACCGGCCAGCAGCGCCGCCAGCGGGGTGCCGGCTCCCACGACGTGTTGCTGCCCCACGACCTCGGCCAGGGACTCGGGCCGCATCCGCGCGGCCAGGGGCGTCCCGCCCGGGTCGGAGAACAGCGAGTCGGTCATGCCGTTCAGTTGCGCTTGCGGTCGGAGATGACCTCGCGCCCCGGGAAGTTCCCGGGGGGTGCCTCGTCCTCGTCCTCAGGAATCACATCGATCCCGGACTCGGAGCGCTGCTCCAGGGTGATCGGTGCGGGCGCACCGGTCAGCGGGTCCTGTCCACCGCCAGTCTTGGGGAACGCGATGACGTCGCGCAGGCTCGTGGCACCGGCCAGGAGCATGCAGATACGGTCCCAGCCGAAAGCGATGCCGCCGTGGGGCGGGGGTCCGAACCGGAACGCCTCGAGCAGGAAGCCGAACTTTTCGGTCGCGTCGTGTTCGGTGAGGCCCAGGATGCCGAAGACCTTCTCCTGCACCTCGCGCTGATGGATACGGATCGACCCGCCGCCGATCTCGTTACCGTTGCACACGAGGTCGTAGGCCCACGCCAATGCTTCGCCCGGGGAGTCGGCGAACCGGGGCAGCCATTCCGCGTTCGGGGACGTGAAGGGGTGATGGACGGCCGTCCACGCCTCGCCGCCCGCGCCGTCGTCGACCAACTCGAACATCGGTGCGTCGATGACCCACACGAAGTCCCAGGACCCCTCGGGGATCAGGTTCTGGCGCTCGGCGATCTCCAACCGAGCCGCTCCGAGCAGGGAGCGGGCCTGGTTGACCGGCCCGGCCGCGAAGAACATGCAGTCGCCCGGCTGGGCACCCGCCGCCAACGCAAGTTCCGAGCGTTCCTGATCGCTGATGTTCTTGGCCACCGGACCGCCCAACTGTCCATCGGCGCCGACCGTCACGTAGGCCAGACCCTTGGCCCCGCGCTGTTTGGCCCATTCCTGCCAGGCGTCGAAGGTGCGGCGCGGCTGATCGGCTCCGCCGGGCATGACGACCGCTCCCACGTACGGCGCCTGGAACACCCGGAAGGGTGTGGCGGTGAAGAAGTCGGTCAGGTCCACCAGTTCCAGGCCGAACCGGGTATCGGGCTTGTCCGTGCCGTAGCGGGCCATGGCCTCGGCGTAGGTGATGCTGGGGATCTCGCCGATCTCATGACCGATCGTCCCCGCCCACAGTGCCCGAACGATCGCCTCACCGACGTCCATGACGTCTTGCTGCTCGACGAAGGACATCTCGATGTCGAGCTGGGTGAACTCCGGCTGGCGATCCGCACGGAAGTCCTCGTCGCGGTAGCAACGGGCCAGTTGGTAGTAGCGCTCCATCCCCGCCACCATCAGCAGTTGCTTGAACAGTTGCGGCGACTGCGGCAGGGCGTACCAGTGGCCCGGCGACAGGCGCGCCGGCACCAGGAAGTCGCGGGCGCCTTCGGGGGTGGAGCGGGTCAGCGTGGGCGTCTCGATCTCGACGAAGTCACGCTCGTGCAGGACGTCACGGGCGATGCGGTTGACCTCGCTGCGCATCCGCAGCGCCGCGGCCGGGCCGCTGCGGCGCAGGTCCAGATAGCGCCACCGGAGTCGCGCCTCCTCGCTGACATCGACGTGTTCGTCGATCGGGAAGGGCAGCGGATCAGCTTCGCTGAGCACTCCCACGGCGTCAGCGATGATCTCGACCGCACCCGTGGGCAGGGCGGGGTTCTCGTTGCCCTCGGGGCGCCGCTCGACCCGGCCGACGACGCGCAGGCACCATTCGTTGCGCAGGGGATGCGCCACGTCGGGGTCGCGCACGACCACCTGCACCACGCCTGAGGCGTCGCGCAGATCGAGGAAGGCGATCCCACCGTGGTCGCGCCGATGGGCAATCCAGCCGGCCACGGTCACCTCGTGTCCGATGGCGTCCTCGGTCAACGTGCCCGCGTCGTGCGTGCGCAGCATCATGTGCCGCCTTCCTGGTCGATGGCCCCCACGATGTCAGATATGGCGACGGCGGTCTGCGTGCCGGTCTGCAGGTCCTTCAGTTGGACGACGTCCGCCGCGACCTCGTCGTCACCGATGATGATCGCCCAACGGGCACCGCTGCGATCCGCTGCCTTCATGGCGCCCTTCAACCCGCGGCCGCCGAAGGCGGTACCAGTCCCGACTCCGGCGCGGCGCAATGTGTCCACGACACCGACGGAGAAGTCCTCGGCGGTGTCGCCCAAGCCGATGACGTAAGCCGTGACCGCCGGTTTCGCCAGCGGGGCCAGGTTCTCGGCCTCGCGGGCCAGGAGCGTGCGATCGGTTCCCATCGCGTAGCCGATGCCTGACAGAGCCGGGCCTCCGAGTGTCTCCATCAACCCGTCGTAGCGGCCCCCGCCGCCGATCGCGGACTGGGCCCCCAGCAGCGAATGCACGAACTCGAACGTCGTGCGGGTGTAGTAATCCAGGCCGCGCACCAGCCGCGGCGCCTCGGTCCAGCGCACCCCCATCAGGGCCAGGAAGTGCCGGACCCGGTCGTAGTGCTGGGCACACTCGGTACACAGGTGGTCGACCATCAGCGGCGCCTGCTCCAGTTGGGCCTGGACCGACTCACGTTTGTCGTCCAACACCCGCAGCGGGTTGACCTGCGCCCGTTCCCGGGTGGCCTCGTCCAGGTCGATTCCGGCCAGGTAGGTGGTGAGCAGTTCCCGGTAGGCCGGGCGGCACTCGGCGCAGCCCAGCGAGGTGAGCAGCAACTCGTAGCCCGTGAGGCCGCAGTTGCGGATTCCCTGATCCGCCAGCGCGACCACCTCGGCATCGAGCCTCGGGTCGTCGGATCCGATCGCCTCGACCCCGACCTGCTGCAGCTGCCGGTAGCGACCCTTCTGCGGGCGCTCGGCGCGGAAGAACGGACCGGCGTACCAGAGTTTGACGGGCAGTTGCCCGCGGTGCAGGTTGTGCTCGATCACCGAGCGCATGACGCCGGCCGTTCCTTCGGGGCGCAGCGAGATCGACCGGTCCCCCCGGTCGGTGAATGTGTACATCTCCTTGCTGACGACGTCGGTGGACTCCCCCACGCCACGCGAGAACACTGCCGTGTCCTCGAACACAGGCAGTTCGACGTAGCCGTACCCCGCTAACTCGGCGGGCCGGGCCAAGGCGTGGCGCACCGCCAGGAACTCCCCTGATTCGGGCGGCAGATACTCGGGGACCCCCTTCGGGGCCTGAAGTGCTGAAGTCACATGCCCTTCCTCGGTGGTTGTCCGAGTTGATCATCCGCGATGACCTCGAGCAGGAAGGGATTGGTCGCCCGTTCGCGGCCGATGGTGGTCTGACCCCCGTGACCAGGCAGGACCACGGTGTCATCGGCCAGCGGCAGGATCTTGGTCCGCAACGACCGCAACATGGCGGCGTGATCACCGCCGGCGAGGTCGGTCCGGCCGATAGACCCCTCGAACAACACGTCACCGGAGAACAGCAGCGTTGGTGTGTCGGCTGTCTCCGGGGACCCGAACATGGTGGATCCCTCGGTGTGGCCCGGCGCGTGAGAGGCGGTGAGGGTCAGCCCGGCCAGCTCCAGCACCTCCCCGTCAGACAGCGTCTTCACGTCGGAAGGTTCGACGTCGATGGTGCCGTCCGGCGTCATCTGACGGAGCAGTTGTTTCATGTCGGGCCCCATGGTGGCGGCCGGATCGGCCAGCCGATCGACGTCGTCGGCGTGGATGAATGCGGGGATGTCGTAGCCGTCAGCGATGGGCACGACGCTCCAGGTGTGGTCCAGGTGCCCGTGGGTGAGCAGGACGGCGATCGGACGCAGGTTGTTCTCGGTCACCACCTCTTTGACCGGTTCCGCGGCGCCCATGCCGGGGTCGATGATGATGCATTCGGCACCCTTGCCCGTGCCGAGCACGAAACAGTTCGTGCCGAACGGTCCTGCCGGGAATCCCGTGACGAACAACGTCGCTCCTTCACTGCGGTCGCCGTCCATTCTGCCCGTACACTCACGCTGAACGGACCAGGAGGGCACGGATGGCCAGCAGCAATCAGCGGCAGCGTCAGCTCGCGCGGGAGAAGCACGAGCGGCAGCAGGCCCGTCGGCAGCAGCAGGACGCCAAGGCCGACCGCACGAAGATCATCGCCATCGTCCTCATCGTGGCGATGGTGCTGCTGACCACCGGCGGGTTCATCCTGGGCCGCCTGTTCTCCTGAGGGGTATGACGTGAGCGACGGCAGGATCGATCCTGACGGCACCGTCCATGTGACGATGCCTGACGGGTCAGACCACGTGGTCGGCCAATGGGCCGCCGGCGACCCCGACGCCGGGATGGCCTACTACCGGCGGCGCTACGAGGACCTCGTGGTCGAGGTCAGCCTCACCAACAAGCGTCTACGCAGCGGTGCCGCCACGCCCGATCAGGCGATGGCGGTGGTCACCAAGATCCAGGGTCAGTTGGAAGCACCCGTCTTCGTCGGCGACATCGGCGCACTCCAAGCGCGGCTGACGGCGCTGACCGAAGCCGCCGACGCCCGTCGGGGAGTGCTGGCCGAGGAGAAGAAAGCAGCCCGCGAAGCGACCGCCGCGCGCCGGGTCGAGATCGCCGACGAGGCAGAATCCCTGGCGAACTCCACCGCATGGAAGGTCAGCGGTCAACGATTCCGCGACCTGCTCGAGGAATGGAAGGCGCTCCCCCGGTTCGACAAGGCTGCGGAACAGACTCAGTGGGAGCGCTTCTCGGCCGCTCGGTCCACCTTCGACAAGGCCCGCCGCCATCACTTCGCCGAACTGGATGCCTCTCGCGCCGAAGCGGTGACCATCAAGGAGGGCCTGATCCGGCGAGCGCAGGCATTGAGCTCATCGACCGACTGGGGCGCCACCAGTCGCGCCTACCGTGACCTCATGGCCGAATGGAAAGCGGCCCCGCGGGCCGGCCGGGCCGACGACGACCGGCTGTGGAACGAGTTCCGGGCCGCACAGGATGGCTTCTTCGCCGCCCGAGGGGCGGCCGACTCCGAACGTAGTGCCGACGAGACCGCCAACCTCGAGGCCAAAAAGGCTGTGCTCGTCGAGGCCGAGGCGTTGGTCCCCGCCTCCGACATCCGCACCGCCCGCGGCAAGTTGGCCGACCTGATGGACAAGTGGGATGCCATCGGGTTCGTGCCGCGCAGTGAGAAGGCGGGCCTGGATCGTCGGTTGCGGGCCGTGGAGAACCAGCTGCGGGACGCTGAACGAGAGCAGTGGCGCCGCAGCGACCCGGCTGCCCGGGATCGGGCGGAGCGGACTGTCGAGTCGTTCTCCGCGTCGGTGGCCAAGTTGGAGAAGCAGCTGGCCGCGGCACAAGCAGCCGGCGACGAGCGCCAGGTCGCCGATGTGGAGCAGAGCCTGGTGTCCAGCCGTGCGTTGCTGGCGGCCGCAGAGTCCGCATTGGCCGAGTACTCCGGCTGAGCACCGGTGCCCCGTCGGGTCACACGCGATAGGCGTCGAACACGCCTTCGACCCCACGCACTGCCCGGAGCACGGCTCCGAGGTGATGGGGTTCGGCCATCTCGAACGAGAACCGGCTGATCGCGATGCGGTCCTTGTTGGTGGCCACCGAGGCGCTGAGGATGTTGACGTGGTGGTCGCTCAAGGCCCGGGTGACGTCCGACAGCAGCCCGGACCGATCGAGTGCCTCGACCTGGATGTTCACCAGGAAGACGCTGGACTGGGTGGGCGCCCACTCGACCTCGACGATGCGGTTGGCCTGTTCCGACAGTTGCTCGACGTTCGGGCAGTCGCGGCGGTGCACCGACACTCCGGAGCCGCGGGTCACGAATCCGGTGATCTGATCGCCGGGCACCGGCGTGCAGCAGCGGGCCAGCTTGACCCACACATCGGGCTGCCCCTGCACGACGATGCCGGGGTCGCCGGTGAGCTTCTTGTGGGCGCGGTAAGCGACCGGCTGGTCCTCGGTGACGTCGTCGACTCCCCCGCCGATGGCCAGGAGCCGTTCCACCACCGACTCGGCCGACATCCGGTTCTCGCCGATCTCGGCGTAGACGGCGGACACATCGGGCAGGCGCAGGTCGCCGGCGAGGCTGGTGAGCATGTCGGTGTTCAGCAACCGCTTCAGCGGCAGACCCCGCTTGCGCACCGCCTTGTTGAGCCGGTCTTTGCCCCGTTCGATCGCCTCGTCACGGCGCTCCTTGGAGAACCACGACTTGATCTTGGTGCGCGCCCGCGGACTCTTCACGAACTGCAGCCAGTCCTGGCTGGGACCACTGTTCTCGTCCTTGGACGTGAAGATCTCGATGACGTCGCCGTTGCTCAGTTCGGACTCGAGCGGCACCAGCCGACCGTTGACCCGCGCCCCGACACAGCGGTGGCCCACCTCGGTGTGCACCGAATAGGCGAAGTCGACCGGGGTGGCGCCGGCGGGCAGGGCGATGATGTCGCCCTGCGGGGTGAAGACGAACACCTCGCTGGAGTTGAGGTCGAACCGCAGTGAGTCCATGAACTCGTCGGGGTCTTCGGTCTCGCGCTGCCATTCGAGCAGCTGCCGGACCCACGCCAGGTCGTCGGGCCCACTCTTGTCGCCGACGGACCCGTTCTTGTAGCGCCAGTGCGCGGCGACGCCGAACTCGGCTGCGCGGTGCATCTGTTGGGTGCGGATCTGCAGTTCGACCGGCTTGCCCTCGGGCCCGATCACCGTCGTATGCAGCGATTGGTACATGTTGTACTTCGGCATCGCGATGTAGTCCTTGAAGCGTCCCGGTACGGGGCTCCAGCGGGCGTGGACGATTCCGAGCGTGGCGTAGCAGTCACGGACGCTGTCGACCAGGATCCGCACCCCGACCAGGTCGTAGATGTCGTTGAAGTCGCGGCCGCGGACGACCATCTTCTGGTAGATCGAGTAGTAGTGCTTGGGTCGCCCGGTGACGACGGTCTTCAGGCGTGCCGACCGCAGGTCGGTGTTGAGTTCTTCGATGACCCGGTTCAGGTGCTGGTCGCGGGCGGGAGCCCGCTGGGTCACCAGGTGCACGATCTCCTCGTACACCTTGGGCTGCAGCGCGGCAAAAGCCAGGTCCTCGAGTTCCCACTTGATCGTGTTCATGCCCAGCCGGTGTGCCAGCGGGGCGTAGATCTCGAGCGTCTCGGCGGCCTTCTTGCGTTGTTTGGCCGCCGGCAGCCAGCCGATCGTGCGCATGTTGTGCAGCCGGTCGGCCAGCTTGATGACCAGCACGCGGATGTCGCGGGCCATGGCGACGACCATCTTGCGAACGGTCTCGGCGGCGGACGACTGACCGTAGGTGACCCGGTCGAGCTTGGTGACCCCGTCGACCAGGCGGCCGATCTCGTCGCCGAAGTCGCTGGTCAGTGCGTCCAGGCTGTATTCGGTGTCCTCGACGGTGTCGTGCAACAGCGCGGCAGCAAGCGTCGGTCCGGTCATGCCGAGTTCCGCCAGGATGGTCGCGACCGCGAGTGGGTGGGTGATGTACGGCTCACCGGAACGGCGCAACTGGTCCTTGTGCAGCAGCCGGGCCGTCTCGTAGGCGCGCTCCAGCAGACGCAGGTCGGTCCGGGGATGGAACTGCTTGACGGTGCGGAACAGTGGTTCCAGTTCGGGGTAGCCGCTGCGCGGACCGACGGTGATCCGGGCCAGCCGATCACGCAGGCGGGTGACCTGCTCGGTGGCGGCCTGCACCGACGCCACCGGACCGAATCCGGTCGACGGCTGCTGGGGCGGTGTGGTTGTGTCCTCGGACACCGTCACCTCCCAGGGCTCGGCCGTGCGATCCCATCAGTGTACGAGCCGCAGCCCCCGATGAGCCGGTTCACTGCTTGCGACGGGACCGAGCCTGCCGTTTGGGCTGCTGTCGGACGCCGCTTTCGGTGACCGTTCGGGAAACCGGACGGTCCCGTCCGCCCGTGGTGGCCGGCACCGACTCATCGTCGCCATCGGTCCCGTCGACTCCGGCTTCGGGTTCCCCGGCGGCATTCGTGCTCTTGCGCCGCCGGGCCATGACCCGCCGTTCCAGAGCCTGGATCTCGGGTGAGCGGTCCTTGAGCTGCACCAGGAACGGGGTGGCCACACAGATCGAGGAGTAGGTTCCGGCGGCCATGCCGACGAACAGCGCCAGCGCCAGATCCTTCAGGGTGCCCGCACCCAGCAGACCCGCGCCGACGAACAGGATCGCGGCGACCGGAAGCAGCGCCACGATGGACGTGTTGATGGAACGGATCAACGTCTGGTTGATGGCCAGGTTGGCCGCCTCGGCGTACGTGATCCGGCTCTGCCCCAAGATCCCGGCGGTGTTCTCCTTGACCTTGTCGAAGACCACGACGGTGTCGTAGAGCGAATAGCCCAGGATGGTCAGCACACCGATGGCGGTTGCCGGGGTCACTTCGAAGCCCAGGATCGAGTAGACGCCGATCGTGATGATGAGGTCGTGCGCCAGCGCGACCAGACCCGCCACAGCCATGCGCCACTCGAAGTAGATGGCCATGAAGATGCTGACGAGGATGAGGAAGACGACGAGCCCTTGGAGCGCCTTCTTGCTGACCTCGGATCCCCAGGTGGGGCCGACGACTTGGATATCGATGTTGTTCGGCGGGACGCCACACTCCTGGCCGAGTTCCTTGGTGATGGCCAGCCCTTGATCGTTGGTCACCGTGGCGGTCTGGATGCGCAGACTGCCGTCGCCCAACTGGGTGACGATCGACTCGGCCCCGGTGACCTCGTCGACGGTCGTGCGGGCCTGCTCGATGGAACAACTCGACGAAGGCACCTGGAACTCGGCGCCGCCCTTGAATTCGATCCCCAGGTTCAATCCGCGGAAGATGAGCGAACCCAGGGTGAGCGCCAGGATGACGCCGGAGATGGCATACCACATCTTGGTCTTGCCGACGAAGTCGTAGGAGACCTGTCCGGCGTAGAGGTTGTGCGCTACATCGCGGAGCTTGGACATCAGAGCACCGCCCCTTCATCGTTGCCCGCGCCGGCGGTCGCCGCGGCCGGTCGCCGGCGGCGTCGCACCGGTTCTCGGCGGGTACCCATGAGCGAATCGACACCGAGTCGCTTGGGCGACACGCCGGTGAACGACCCGCCCTTCTGCATCCACTTGGTGCGCGCGAACAACAGAGTGATGGGACGGGTGAACCAGAAGGCGATGACGATGTCGACGACCGTGGTCAGGCCCAGCGAGAACGCGAAGCCGCGGACGTTGCCGACGCTCAGGAAGTACAGGACCACCGCGGCCAGGATGGAAACGAAGTCGGCGGCCAAGAGCGTGCGCCGCGCTCGGATCCAGCCGTCGTCGGCCGCCCGGCGCAGTGATTTGCCGTCGCGGATCTCGTCGCGCAATCGTTCGAAGTACACGACGAACGAGTCGGCGGTGATGCCGATGGACACGATGGCACCGGCGATGCCCGCCAACGTCAGCGTGAACCCGATCAGGTTGCCCAGGATGACGAACAGGCAGTAGGTGACCCACGCGGCGATGACGAGGCTGAACACCGCGACGACGCCGAGGATCCGGTAGTACAGGATCAGATACAAGCCGACCAGCGCGAGGCCCAGAAGGCCGGCGAAGATGCCGGCGCGCAACTGATCGCTACCCAGGGTCGGGGAGACACTCTCGACCGACTGCTGTTCCAGGGTCACCGGGAGGGCGCCGTACTTGAGCACGTTGGCCAGGTCGTTGGCCTGTTCGGTCGTGAAGTTGCCTTCGATCTGCGCCTGCCCGCCCAAGATCGGTTCGGAGAACGACGGCGCAGACACGACAACCCCGTCCAGGACGATCGCGAACTGGTTGGTGGGCGGCGGCTGCGCCGACAACTTCTTCGAGATCTCGGCGAGTTTGCTGGCGCCTTCACCGTTGAACTCCAGCGTGACCACCCAGCCGCCGGCCCCCTGCTGCGGCAGCTGGGCTTGTGCGTTGGTGATCTCGGTGCCCTTGATGAAAGCAGGTTCCAGCGAGTACTTCGCCGCCCCATCTTGATCACAAGTGCCCAGCCACTTGGCCGGATCGTCAGCGGCACCCCCGGCCTGATTGACCGGGTTGGTGCAGTCCAACGCGGCCAGCTCGGTCTGGAACTTCGGGGTATCGGAGTCGGCCTGCACGATCTGCTGGCTCTGTGGCTGGGCGGCGGCGTCGGTCGACCCGGCATCCGGGGCGGCCGTCGGCGAGGGGCTCGCGGCGGCCGGCGACGCACTCGGGGATGGGGTCTTGGCATTGCCGCTGGCGGTCTTCTTGTTGTCCTTGGCGTTCTTGCCGCCGTTGGCTTGGTTGTCGGCTGTGGCCTGCGTGTCCGCGGCGCTCGCTGGCGCCGGGTTCAGGATGTTGTTCACCGGGCGGAAGTTGAGCAGAGCGGTGCGCCCCACGAGTTCCACGATGCGGTCCTGGCTGACGCCCGGAACCGATACAACGATCACGGCATCGTTGCCGGAACCCTGGATCGAGACGTCGGCCTCCGCGACACCGATGCCGTTGACCCGCTGGCGGATGATCTCCACAGACTGCTGGAGCTGTTCCTCGGTGACCGTGGCGCCCTGGGTGATGGGCTGCGGGTCCAGGATGACCTGGGTGCCGCCGCGCAGGTCCAGACCCAGTTGGGGCGTGTGCGCCTGACCCGGCCAGAACGTCCAAACGCTCAGCGCCAGGACGACGGCCGCCAGCAATCCCAGTACCCGCCAAGGCCGGTATCCCGCCGGTGCTGCCACGCACTCCTCCAGCGCTCGTTGATGACCGCTACACCCTACCCGTCGGTGGGAGCGCCGCTGTCGAGGTCGGCGGAAAGCGTCAACTGCGCCGTGTCGGGCACCGGTGGGGTGGCGCCCAGGTGGCGCCAGGCGGCTGGTGTGGCCTCGCGGCCGCGGGGTCCGCGGGTGATGAAGCCGAGCCGCAACAGGAACGGTTCGGCCACGGTTTCGACCGTCTCGCTCTCCTCGCCCACCGACACCGCAAGCGTGTTCAGGCCGACCGGACCGCCGTCGAACCGGCGCACCAGCGCGTCGAGCACCGCACGGTCGAGGCGGTCCAGACCCAGCGGGTCGACTTCATACAGGTCGAGGGCGGCGTGCGCCGTGGCCCGGTCGATGGTGCCGTCACCGTGCACCTGGGCATAGTCACGGACCCGGCGCAGGAGACGGTTGGCCACCCGTGGGGTCCCCCGGCTGCGCCCAGCGATCTCGGTGATCCCACTGGGGTCTGCATGCACGTCGAGCAGGCGCGCCGAGCGCCGCAGGATCGTGGCGAGATCTGCCTCGTCGTAGAAATCCAGGTGCGCGGTGAAGCCGAACCGGTCGCGCAGGGGTCCGGGGAGTAGCCCCGCGCGGGTCGTGGCGCCGACGAGCGTGAACGGTTCCAGGTCGAGCGGTATGGCGGTAGCACCGGGGCCTTTGCCCACGATGATGTCGACCCGGAAGTCTTCCATCGCGATATAGAGCAGCTCCTGGGCGGAGCGGGAGGTGCGGTGGATCTCGTCGAGGAACAGCACCT
Source organism: uncultured Actinomycetes bacterium (assembly GCA_964631645.1). Classification (GTDB taxonomy): domain Bacteria; phylum Actinomycetota; class Actinomycetes; order S36-B12; genus CAIWTL01. The sequence goes on along the minus strand of CAZVYU010000024.1, from coordinate 1,722 downwards.
CGCCCGGCTGGAGGCTGGTCAACAGTGCGGCCAGGTCACCGGCGTGCTGCAGTGCCGGTCCACTGGTGATGCGGAACGGCGCGCCCATCTCGGCCGCAATGATGCCGGCCAGCGTGGTCTTGCCGAGGCCCGGCGGGCCGGACAACAACACGTGATCCGCGGGCCGATCGCGACGGCGGGCGGCGGTGAGGACCAGATCGAGTTGGTCCCGCACCCGGGGCTGACCCACGAACTCGCCGAGGCTCTGCGGGCGCAGCGCCGAATCGAGGGCGGCCTCGCCCGGTTCGACCTGCGGGTCCACCAGTCGATCGTCGGTCATGGTCGCTTCAACTCCCGCAATGCCTCCTTGAGGACGGCGGGGACGTCGGCGTCGAGGGCCACCCGTTCCGAGACGGCCTGCACCGCGGCTTCGGCTTCACGAGGGGACCATCCCAGACCGACCAGACCGCTCACCACGTCGTCGCGCCAGCCCGGGACGGCGGCACTCGCACCGGCCGCCGATCCATCGGCTCCGGTGGGCGGTCCGAGGCGATCGGCCAGTTCAAGCAGGATCCGCTGGGCACCCTTGCGACCGATGCCCGGGACGGTCATGACGGTGGCCGCGTCCTGCCGTTGCACCGCCTGCCGCAGCCCATCGGCGGTGAGGGTGGCGACCAACGACTGGGCCAGTCGGGGTCCGACCCCGGAGACGGTCTGGACGAGTTCGAAAACCTCCCGCTCGTCGGCGTCGGCGAACCCGTAGAGCGTCCACGAGTCCTCGCGGATCACGAGACTCGTGGGCACTTCGCGCGTCTCACCGGCGGCGAGGGCGGCCACTGTCGCAGGGGCGGCTTCGACGCGGATCCCGATCCCGCCGACGTCGATGACGACATGCGACTCGGCACGGCGGCCGACGACTCCGCGGACGTACTCGATCATGCGGTCACCTGCCGGGCTCGGGTGACGGATTGGCTCAGCCGATCGATCAACGGGGCGCGCCACGCGTGACAGATGGCCAGCGCCAGTGCATCGGAGGCGTCGGCGGGGGTGGGCGCCGCGGACAGGCGCAGCAGCCGCATGACCATGCTCGCCACCTGCTGTTTGTCGGCGCGGCCATTGCCGGTGACCGCTGCCTTGACCTCGCTCGGCGTGTGCAGGACGACCGGGATTCCCGCCTGCGCCGCGGCGAGGATGGCGGCGGCCGATGCCTGAGCGGTCCCCATGGCGGTGCGGGTGTTGTGCTGCGCGAACACTCGTTCCACGGCCAGCACTTCGGGCGCGTGGGTGGCGATGGCGGAAACCACCCCTTCGTGGATGATGGCCAGACGGTCGACCAGATCTTGATCGGGCGACGATCGGATGACGGTGACGTCGACCAACTGAACCCGTCGCCCAGCCAGCGCGTCGACGGTGCCCACGCCACACCGGGTGAGTCCAGGATCCACCCCGATGACCCGCATGATCACTCCCTTGGGTCGAACGTATGTTCGCACCCTAGCGCGCCCCGCCCGATCCCGGCGGTAGTTTCGCCCCGCGCGTCCCCGGTGCGAATCCGACCAGCACCCGCAGGGTGAGTGCCGTCTCTCCGCGAGGTGAGTGCCGTCTCTCTGCGGGGTGAGTGCCGCCGAAGGCGGTGTATCGAAGCCCGCCCAGATCGGCCCGCACCCAGGGCGGTCCACCAGGTGCCAGCCGCACTCCGCCTTGGCTTCGATACGCGGGCTCACGCCCGCTACTCACCCCGCG
>CAZVYU010000023.1:13785-27342 GCA_964631645.1 uncultured Actinomycetes bacterium | reverse complement strand
CTGCGGGGTGAGTGCCGCCGAAGGCGGTGTATCGAAGCCCGCCCAGAACGGCCCGCACCCACACCCGGCAGGCACGAGCCGGAGGACGGCCTTGGCTTCGATACGGCGCTCCGCGCCTACTCACCCCGCGGCCTGTGCTGTGCGTTGCCGCCTACTCACCCCGCGGCCTGTGCGTTGCGCGCGCCTACTCATCCCGCGGCCCCGGCGCCTGCGGTTTGCTCACCCACGGCCCGGGAGCCTGAGCGCCGTCAGTACTTCTGCTGCGGAAGTTGCTGCAGTGCCTTGAGCGTCGCCGGATCCATGGCGTCCAGCCAGTCGGCCATGTCGTTGTTGCTGACGAACATAATGTCTGGGTACTTGGCCTTGGCGTCGACGATGAACCGTTCCAGTGCGGTGATGTAGGCACCACACGCCCAGCTGTTGAGGTGCGTCCCCAGGAACAGGGGTGCGCGGTTGCCGTTGTACACGCCCTCGAGGGCGTCCATGAACGTCTGATAGGTCTGATCCTGAACCTTCTGGCACTGGTCGGGCGGGACCTCGGTCTTGCCGCCGGTCTGGTTCACCAGCAGGTTGTAGTCCATCGACAGCACCCACAGGTCCGTGCCTAACAACTTCAGCGCAGGCAGCGGGAACTGCCACAGCTTGCCGCCGGCCACCTTGCGGGGCCACTGCAGCACTCCCGGGTCCGAGGCGTCATAACGGAAACCCTCTTGCGCGAAGGCCGCGAACATGGCCGGGCGATCACCCTCGAGGCAAGGGGTGCGATCGCCCTTGATGACCGAGGAGTCGAACGGCAGCGGTTGTGGGTCGACGACCTGCGGGTTGTTCGCGGGCCAGTTGTCCAGGAAGCCGCGGGCCTGCCGGATCTCGTCGCGCCACTGCTGGGTGTTCCAGGTGGCCACTCCCGACGACCCGCAGAAGTGGCCCAGGAAGTGGGTGCCGATCTCGTGGCCCGAGCGGTACATGTCGGTGAAGACCTTGATCCGTTCGCCGACCAACTCCTCGGTGGCGAAGCCGATGTCGGACTGTCCGGGGAGGTGCCCCGGCGGCCGGTACTGCATGCGCTGAGCGTCGGGCAGCAAGCACAACCCGGACACGAAGAAGGTGAACCGACCGTCCACCTGACGACCCACATCGAGGAACTTCTTGATCGTGCCGTCGGCGGTCTCACAGCCGCCGTCCACGCTGACGACCACGGTTTGCACCGGCTTCTGTCCGGCGGTGGGCTGGGGGATCTGGATGGCCGGCTGGGCCTCCGGTGTGCTCACTCCGCGGATCGCCTGGGCGACGGTTGCGCCGTCACCGGAGGTGGTGGCATCCGCAGCGGCGGTCGTAGTACCCGCTCCGCTGTCGGAACTGAACGGGGTGGTGAAGGCGAGGACCAGCAGGACGATGGCACCAACGACCGCGACGACGACCTTGGTCGGGAATCGGTCGAGACCGCCCACCACTTCACCCACTTTCCTGAGCGACCATTGTCACCCGGCAACCGGGCAGGACGGTTACAGCGGGAGGCGTGTCGCGATGGGAGTCACGGAGTCGCGGCCGATCCGGGTGACGACGCGAACCGCCGCGGCTCCGACCAGCAGCAGGACCGGGACGATCACGAACCCGGCGGTCACGCCGACGGTTCCGGCCACGGCCCCCAGCAGGAAGGGCGCCGCGCCCATGGTGGCGCCGATGACGACTGCGATGATGGCCATCGCCCGGTCGGTCTGGCCGCCCGCGTGGGAGAGCGCCAGGCTGGAGGTGAGGGGGAACAACAGAGCGAACCCGAGTCCGGTGACAAAGAGGCCTCCGATCCCGGCGGCCAGCCAGGGCGAGACCCACACGATCAGGAACCCGGCGCTGGCCAGGGCGAGACTGACGTAGATCAACCGAGCCACCGGGAAGCGCCGCGTGAGTGAGGCGCCCACCGTCCGCCCGACCGCGATGCCTGCGATCAGAACGCTCAGAGCGGCAGTGGTCATGGCCAGGTCAGCGCCCGTTCTTGCGCTCAGCAGAACCGCCCCCCAAAAGTTCAGAGCGACCTCGGTCCCGACGGCGGACACGATCGCAGCGAGGCTCACCAGGAACAACCGGGGGAGCGGCCGGCGCATGGCGGGCCCTGTCGAGGTAGACGTCGGTTCATCGACCTCGAAGGCGGTGTCGGCCACGTCCAGCACCCGGTGCCGGTGGCTCGATTCGACCAGGGGGACGCGGGACAGGACGATGCCCAGAAGGACGGCCACCACAGCGACGACCGCGGCCACGACCCGCCAGCCGAAACCGGTTCCGATGGCCAGGCCCAACAGCAGGGGCGACAGCAACCCGATCCAGGCCGCGGCTGCGTTGGCCTCGGTCAACGCGCGAGGTCCGGCGGATCCGTGCCGGTCAGCCAACGCGGCAGTGGCGACGTTCATGAGCAGGGCACCGGCGCACGCGCCCAGATAGACCCCGAGGAGGACGAAGGGGAAGGCCGGAGCGACCACCAGAACACCCGCCGCTCCGGCGAGCAGTACGGCAGCCCGGATCCCGCTGCCCTGCCTCCCCCACCGGGTGACCAGTGGTGCCCCGAGTAGTCCCACGGTGATGAGGCCACCTGCGAGGGCCATACCGATCAGACCCGCCAACTGCGAACTCACGCCCCACTGCGCCGCCACCAACGGAGTCACCGGACCGACGAAGTAGAGGAAGAAGGCCCACGTGGCGATGGACGCATAGGCCATCCTCGTTCCGGCATCGCGGTCCAGGTGCACGGCGCGGCTCCTCCCATCGGCTCACCGCGGGTGTGCCCGGTGGTCGACGATCCACACCTTGACTCGACCGGCCGTTACGAATCCCTGTGTCCGATCATCAGCATCGCTCCAGCCGGATCCACGATTCCGGCGAAGCGGCCGGGACCCATCGGCATCGGGGGGAGGAACACCTGACCGCCGAGTTCCTGGGTTCGCGCCACCGCCTCGTCACAATCGGCGACCGCGAAGTAGACCATCCAGTAGCTCGGTGCCTCGGCGGGAACCATGGCCGGCATGTCCATGGCACCGGCCACCGGCTGCGAATCGTCGCCCAGGAAGGCCGTGCAGTAGCCGTTGTCGTCAGTCTCCCACCGCCAGCCGAGCAGTTCGGAGTAGAAGCTGAGAGCCCGGTCGCGGTCACGGGTGTCTAGTTCGTTCCACATCAGCGACCCCGGTTCGTTGAACACCTGGGCGCCGTGATGCTCGATGGCTTGCCACAGGGCCACGATCGCGCCCGACGGATCCTGGATGACAGACATGCGACCTTGGGTCATGACGTCCATGGCCGGCATGACGACGGTGCCCCCCAGGCGGTCCACGTCCGCCGTGGCTGCATCCACATCGCCGACGAGGAGGACGGTCAGCCAGGCCGACGGTGCCCCGGCCGCCGCGGCCGCCGGGTCCTGCGGTCCCATTCCGGCGACCTCTTTGCCGTCGAGAAAGAACATCGTGTAGTCGGGTCCACCGGGCACCGACATGTCCTGCGAGGTCCAGCCGAACAGACCTTCGTAGAACGTGCGTGCGGCAGGCACGTCCGACGTCGACAGGTCCACCCAGCCCGGTGCTCCGAGTCTCGCGTTCATGGTCGTTCCTCCCTCGGCCGGATCCAGCCGTTCGTCTCTCCCCCCTGCTTATCAGCAGGCCCCGACGAGCGGGAGGGTCGATACCCGCCGCGCACCGATTTCCGTAATGCCCGGCGCGCGGACTGGAGGCGCTGCCACAGTGAGCGCATGCTGCACCACGTCTCATTTGCCGCCGACCGGCCGCAAGAGGTCGCACATGTCCTGGCCGGTCTCATCGACGGTCGGGTCAGCCGCTTCGGGCCCTGGCCCGGTGGCTTCATCGCCTGGACCCCGGACGCGGCGGGGACCGCCATCGAGGTCTACCCCACCGGTACCGAAATGGCGCCGGACCCACAGGGCGGACAGGCCCAGTTCGCGCACAACTACTTCGCGCAGCGCAACACGGCGACTCACGCCGCGCTGTCGGTCGATCGCACCACCGACGAGATCCTGGCCACTGCCGCTGCTGCCGGCTGGCGCGCCCACCCGGCCGACCGCGGCGGCTTCGAGGTCGTCGAGGTGTGGGTCGAGGACCGGGTGATGCTCGAAGTCATGACCCCGGCGATGACCGCCCGCTACCTCTCCGTGGTCGACGCTCCCCGCATCGCCGCCTCGGGAACGGACTACCAGTCGCTCACCCTGTCGGTGCGGGTCGCCACCGACATCCACACCGCGTGGGCGGCGTGGACCAGCGCGGCTCGGCTGCGGCGCTGGTGGAACGTCCCGCAGGCGCGCATCGACCTGCGGGTCGGCGGTGCCTTCGAGTTGTTGTTCCAGCCGGATCAGGCCGCCGGTGCTCGTGGTTCCGAAGGGTGCCGGGTGCTCAGTTACGTCCCGGACCGGATGCTGTCGTTCTCGTGGAACACCCCGAGCCACCTGTCCGTCGGGCGTTCCCTGACGTGGGTGGTCCTGTCCTTCACCGAGGAGGCCGATGGAACCGAGGTGGAGCTGGTCCACAACGGGTTCCTGCAGGGCCAGGAGTGGGACGAGGCCCGGGAGTACTTCCGGCATGCCTGGCGCCGGGTGCTGCGGCGGATGGCCGACCACTGGGCTGACGACTCCGCGTTGACGGCGGTGTCGGACGCGGTCCAGGTCAGTCGCTGATCACGGGATCCGATCGCGTGTGAGAGCAGAGCCAGCGGTGCAGATCGCCCAGATCGACGAGCCGTCGAGCACACCAGCCGACGAATCGTCCCGACGTGATGACCCGGGGGGCCGGTTCGGTCCACGCCACCTGTAACGACCGGTGCCGAAGCAGATCGGCCTGGGGGGCATCGGCGTCATAACCGCGGGGAACCCGCGCCAGTTCGGGTGGTCGCGACTCGTACTCCGGCTTGGCCTCGAGCCGGCTCAGGATCTCGGCCAACTCGGGCCCGAGGGGGCTGGCGACGGCGTCACGGAAAGTGTCGATCCCCGGCCCCAGGAACCGGGCGCCGCACCCGAACCGCACGGACCCGGGAGCGAGTCGTAGCAACAGCACGGGGGCACCCGCGGGGTCGGCGCCGGTCTCGGTGAACCGGAGATCGAGATAGCCCTTGACAGGAGGCCGGTGGGGAAAGCGGGCGTCATTGGTCAGCGGGGCCAACGACTTGTTGATGCGCGGGTCGACCATGAGCCGCGGAGAGATCAGCTGATGCAGTGGTGGCCCCAGGTCGGTGACCAGCGCGCGGGCTGGCGTGACCACGTCGTCTTGCAGGGCCCGGCGGTTGCGGCGGTACCAGGCGAGATCGTGCTGGCCCGCGGCCGCCAGCAAGGGCCAGGCTGATTCAGGGAATCCGGTGAAGGTCATGCCGGAACGGTAGGCAGCGCGCCCCTTCTCCCGCCGGCGTCATCCACAGGCACGGCTCGGTCCCTAAGTCGGGCCCTTCTGTGGCGGCTCCCGGCCACCACCCCCGCCCTCCCGCCTCCGGCGGGGGGGCCGGTTTCGGTCGCCTGCGACCGAAACATCCAGGTGCGACCAGTTCTTTCGGTCGCACCTGCACGTTCTGGTCGCATGTAGGCAGCGTCGGCGGGTCTGGGTGTGACGCGGAGACTGGCGAGCCCCCCGTGCGGCGGAGGTCAGACCGCTGCGGCCCGGCGGCGCAGCGGTGGCTCCACCGGTGGTGGGTTACGGCGTGGGGGTAGGTCCGCCAGGAGTTGTCGGGTGGCATCCGCGATGGCCGCGACGGCTCGTTCGACAGCTTCCTCGGTCACCGAGCTGGCAGCTCCCATGGCGCCGACCTTGCGGACGTACTGCCTGGCGGCGGCGGTGATCTCATCGTCTGTGGCCGGCGGTTGTAGCCCCCGCAAGCCCGTGATGTTGCGGCACATGCCCCTAGTCTGCGCTGGGGTCGGGCGAGGACCAAAGCCCCAACCAGGCGGTGCCTTGGTCAGGCGCCGATGGGACGCGGCCGACGACCCGCCACCAGGTACGCGATCGGCCCTACCGGCTGCACGGCGCAAGCGGCGACCCAGGCCAGTTTTGGCCCCCGGACCTGTTCGCTCGGGCGTCTGGCGAGATCGACCAGAGCCACGGTCGTGAGCACCAGCTCGACGGCGGAACCCACGATCACGATTCGACGCTGGGGAGGGGTGAGGTCATTCCACTGGGCCATACCCCCACGGTAATCACCACCGGGGGATGGCGGAGCGCCGGTCACGCCAGGCGACCGAAAGGGCGGTTTGCGACTGGAAGAACCGGTCGCAGGTGTTCGAATCGGTCGCAGGCGACCGAAACCGTCCCCCCCGCCAGGGGGTGTGGGGGTGGCAAGGTGGGGGTATGGAGTCGGGGATCGCCCGCTGGTTACCGGGGCTCGCCACCGATCTGGCCCCATGGCGGCGGGCCAACATCATCGCCGGGCTCACCGTCACCGCCTACCTCGTTCCCCAGGTGATGGCCTACGCCACCGTCGCCGGGCTACCCACCATCGTCGGGCTCTGGTCGGCGGTCCCTGCCCTCGTGATCTACGCGTTCTTCGGAAGTTCCCGAGTCCTGAGCATGGGTCCCGAGTCGAGCGTGGCGCTGATGACCGCCGCCGTCATCGCCCCGCTGGCGGCCTCCCAACCGGATCAGTACGCCGGCCTGGCCGCCACGTTGGCACTGGCCGTCGGAGTGATCGGACTGCTGGCAGGCCTGGTGCGGCTGTCGTTCGTCGCCGACCTGCTGTCCCGGCCCGTGCTCGTGGGTTACATGGCCGGAATCGGCGTGCTCATGATCGACGGACAACTAGACAACTTCCTCGGCGTCAGCACCGACGCCGACGAACTGCGACCCCATCTGGGCCAGGTCGCCGCAGCACTTCCCACCGCCGACTGGGCCGTCGTGCTCCTGGCCGCCGGTGTCCTGGTCCTGCTGTTCGTGTTGCCGCGGATCAATCCACGCATCCCCGGACCACTGATCGCCGTCGTCGTCGCGGCTGCGGCCGCGGGCGCGTTGGCCGCCATGGGTATCGCGATCCCGCTGGTCGGGGACGTTCCGCAAGGTCTCCCCACCCCGGCCGTTCCGGCCATGCCCGCTGACCTGCAACTGCTCCTGATCGGAGCCGCGGGGGTGACGTTGGTCGGCTTCACCGACACGGTACTCACCGGACGGGCGTTTCGCCGCCATCACGATGCCGAGGTCGATCCACAATCGGAACTGCGCGCCATGTCGCTGTCCAACGTGGCGGCAGGTCTGTTCCAAGGGATGACAGTCTCGAGCAGCGGGAGCCGCACGGCGCTGGCGCGCAGTTCGCACGCCCAGTCCCAGGGGTACTCCTTGGTCGCCGCGGCCGGAGTGGTCGTGGTGCTGGTGTTCGCTGCTCCCGCACTGTCGGTCCTGCCGAAGGCCGGGCTGGCCGCCCTGGTCATCTACGCCGCCCTCAAACTCATCGAGGTCCGGGAGTTCCGCTCGTTGTGGTCGTTCAACCGCATCGAGTTCGCCTTGGCGCTGATCACCACGATCGCGGTGCTGGGCGTCGGGATCCTCTACGGGGTGTTGGTCGCCGTCGGGCTGTCGGTACTGGCCATGCTCGCCCGCGTGGCGCGACCGCACGCGGCCGCCCTGGGATTCGTGCGCGGGCTGGCCGGCATGCACGACATCCAGGACTTCGACGATGCCGCCGAGGTCCCCGGACTACTGGTCTTCCGCTACGACTCACCGCTGTTCTTCGCCAACGCCGAGGACTTCAAGAAGGAGGCGCTGCACCTGGTGGCCGAGCGGGAGCCGGAACTCCGATGGTTCGCGCTCAACTGCGAGGCGATCACAAGCGTCGACTCCACTGCCGCCGCCGCGCTGACCAGCCTCATCGGCGATCTGAAGGAGGTCGACATCACGGTGTGTCTGGTGCGGGCCAAGCGCGAACTGATCGTGGAGCTGGCGCGCGCCGGGGTCCTGGCGCTCATCGGGGACGATCATGTCTACCCCACGCTGCCCACCCTCGTGCAGGCCTTCCGGGACGCCCACCCCGACGCGCAACCACAATGACCTCTCTGTGTGATTCCTCACTCAGCGTAGGGATTCCACCGAATTCCGGTTGAGGCGACCGCCGCTGGGCACAAGCATGCGCAAAGAGTCACGAACCGGTGACCCCTAGCCCTTGAGGTATCTCTTCCATGTCTTTGTTCAGCCGCGCCGCCTGCTGGGGCGTCGCCGTTGCCGCCACCGGGGGACTCAGTGCGGCCGTCAGCACACCGGCCCTGGCGTGGGATTTCCCCGCCGAAGACATCGCCCGAGCGGCCGCGGCGGCGCCGACCGGCGGCTACGGCGGCCAGTGCAAGGTGTTCGCCGAGAACACCGTCAACAAGGTCCTGGCGCAGCACGACATCAAAGCAAGGATCACCGGCTACGGGACCCCCGGAGGCGCGTATTACGGGTCGTACGAACGAGCAGGCGGCGAGCTCGTGGCGCCGACCTCCGGCCAGGCCGGCGACCTGATCCAGGTGATCACTCCGTCGCAGCGGCACAGCGATTCGCCGGACACACGCGACAAGAACAACGAGTCGATCCTGCACACCGCGATCATCCTGAAGACGATCCGACCCGGCGTCTACCAGGTGCGGGACAGCAACTACGTGGCCAGCGAATCGATCGGCACCCACCGGTGGAACCCGCTGTCCTGGCGCAAGCGCGGCATCGAGGTGTACGTCTGGCGCTTCGGCCAGGCCCCGGACCCCACGGTCGTCCCGAGCGCCTACGCCGGCGCTCAGGCCGGCGTCCCGCGGTCGCTGCGCGCCTGACCCGCCCGGTCAGGGGGTCGGCGGCGCCCATTCGTAGGGGTCGAAGCGCGGCTGGGTCGCCGAGATCGCCTCATCGAAGGTGAACCGCCCGCTGTAGAGCGGTTCATCCATCACGACGGCTTCCAGTCCCTGCTTGGTCAGGTCGGCCAAGGAGTGCAGATCCGACAGTCGGTCGATGCCGCCCTGCCCCATCACGGGATGCCGCACCGACTCACAGACCCCGGCCAGGACGTGCTTGTCCTTGTGGTGCCAATGGCCGCGTCGAGTGCCTTCTTCGACCAGGAACCGAGGGCAGCCGTGATCGTCAAGATCCAACACTGTGTCCCACAGGTCGGCCACCACGTTGCCCGCCGGGTCGACCAGGTCGGTGCCATGGACGTTCAATCCCGCGATCACATGTTGGCCGTGCGCTGCGAACGCCTGGTACAGCCACGCCCGGTCGGCGGTGGCGACGTCGATCACGACGCGGGACGGGCCGACGGCCAGAGCTTCGTCGAGGGTCTCTTGGTCGTGGACCCCACCCCCGACCATGAAGTGGACCGAGTGTCCGTGGTGGATGGCGTCCTTGATGATCGCCCCGTTGGATCCGGTGGCGGCGTGGGCGTCGCCGTCGATCAGGTACACCACATGAGCCCCCTGTTTGCGCCAGCCGTTGACCGCGTCGAGCACGGTGCCGGTCTGGACGGCCATGCCCGGGCCGGGCACCGGGGGCAGTTGGCAGGTTCCACCGGTGACGGTGATGGCGGGGATGGGCAGCAGGGTGCGTGACATGGGATGCACGCTACCGCCGGAGCGGAGCCGTCGCCCGAGGTGGCGACACGTAGAGGCGACTCATGGTCCGCGCGTGGCTTCGATACGCGGCTGCGCCGCTACTCACCCACCGGGGTGGGGCGGCTGCGCCGCTACTCACCCACCGGGGTGGGCGGCTGCGCCGCTACTCACCCCGCGGCGGCGCGGGTCGGCCCGGGGAGTCGGCGGGTCAGACGAAGGACGGCCAGTCGGCCAGGGTGTCCAGGTACATCTGCCGCACCTCGGCCACGTGTTCGTCCAGGTTCTCCTTGGTCCAGCCCGTCGTCGACACCGGCGGCAGCACAGCGACGTCCACCGTCCCCGGATGGATCACCATCGAATGGGCCCCCATGATCTCGCCACAGTTGCGCATCACGATGGGCACGATCGGGACCTGCGCCTGCATCGCCATATGGAACGGTCCCTTCTTGAAGGGCAACAGCCGAGGCGTCGGGGAGCGGGTTCCCTCCGGCGCGATGGCGATCGAACGGCCGTTGCGCAGCGCGTCGACCACAGGCTCCAACTGCTCGTGGGCCTTCTGGCTGTTCCCGCGATCGATGTAGGCGACATCCGCCAGGAAACCTACGGGCCCGAAGAAGGGGCTGTATTCGAGTTCCTTCTTGGCCACCCCGGTGAAGTCCTTGCGCAGGACCGCGCCGAGGACGAAGACGTCCAGTTGGCTCTGATGGTTGAACAGGAAGACCGCGGGACGTTCCGCCCAGGCGTTCTCCTCGCCCACGATGTTCAGACGGACCCCCGCCGCGGCCAGACCGAGGTCGGACCCCGCACTTGCGGCCACGTTGGCCCCCACCCGACGCGACCCGTTCCACAACGCCAGACCGGCGGCCGCGCCGATGGATCCGGCGAACACCCCGATCGCCGCGGCCGAACGCACGACATCGGCCGGTGACGTGGACGGGGGTTTGTTCAGTCGGGCGACCGGCCAGTCGCGCTGCCGCGCCAGTTCCGCGAGTTCCTGGTCGGGGTTCAGGGCACACGGATGGCCGACCAATTCGAGGAAGGGCAGGTCCTCGGCACCGTTGCTGTACGCGAACGACTCGGGCAGTTTGATCTTGTTCGCCTTGGCGAAGTCGCGCACTCCGGCAGCCTTGCCCTCGCCCCACCGGATGTCACTGGACAGGCGACCGGTCAACATGCCGTCCTCGTCCACTTCGACGTCGGTGCACACGATGTGGTGGATGCCCAGGTCGTCGGCGGTGGGTTCGATCTGGGGCAGCGTCGCCGACGACGCCACCACCACGGTGTGCCCCATCCGCTTGTGCGCGTCGATCAACACCCGGCTGTCGGGAAACAGCTTTCCGGCGATCTTCTTGGCGAAGACCTGGCGGGCCCACCGGTCGAGTTCGTCGGCCGCGCGGCCGGACTGTGCCTCGACGCCGATCCGCATGAGTTCGGCGACGTCGTGGCCCCGCCGTTCGACGTTGACGGACTCCTGCACCGTGGCGACCAGTTCACGCAGTCCGATGTCGCCCTTACGCAGCCGGGCCTTGAAGAAGGCGGCGGCGGAGTAGCCGTCGATCAGCGTGCCGTCGAAGTCGAAGAAGGCCCCGATGTGCGGTCCCTCCGGACCTGTCTCGATCTGTTCGATGAGCCATTCGATGTCAGCCACGGCTACCTCCCACCACGGGCACCGCCCGTTCCGTCATGACCGGTTCGCCCGAACGCAGCGCCAGCCGGCGGATGTCGTCGATGCGCCGCACGGCCGTGCGCAACTCGTCGGCGAAGGCCTGCCGTCGGACGGCCAGGTCCGGCTCGTCGGTCTTGACCAGGTGCTGGTTCTCGGCCAACTTGAACGCGTTTCGGAAGTAGTCGCGCGAGATGGACTCCGGCGTGTGCAGGGTCTTCTGCAGCCAGCGCTGCCGGGCCAGGCCGAGGCAGCGATTCACCAGGTCGTCCTCGTCGACCGGAGTCTCCGGGGCGATCGCCGCCAACTCATCGGCTAGGACGCTGTAGGCCTCCAGGAACGGGCCCACCACGCGGTGGGCCAGATAGAGCCGAAGGGCCTTCAACTGGGCGAGCACGCCGGCGGCAGTCCAGGTGTCCTGCTCCCAGCCGGGGTAGACGATCGAGGTCTCCTCGGCGACCTGCTGGGCGAACTTCTTTGTCGTCGGGAAGAAGAACTCGAACTTCAGGATCTCCTTCAACCGACGGGCACTCTCCCACGTCGCCCGTGGGATGTCGGTCGCGTCGTCCTCGGCCGCCTGCATCATGGCCAGCTCTGTGATCGCGCGGTTGATGAAGTGGTGGATGATCGTGTTGCGGTAGAACGCGGCCTCGTGCTGGTGTTGCAGTTCGACCTCGTACACCGACTCATTGCCGCCGCTGTACTTGGTGACCACGTTCTCCCGCACCAACGTGTCGAGCGCGTCCCGCAGCGGCCCGTGATCGTCGAGTTCGAAGTTGGCTGTGACGGGCAGGTCGCGCTGCCGGATGTACTCCAACAGGGGTTCCAGGATCTGTCGGCCCTCCGGGACGGTGATCGCGCGGTCCCCGTTGTCCAGCACCGCGAACGTGACCAGAGCACTGGGGGTGACGGGCGTGACCTCGTTGATCCGGGCGGACACCTCGAACGCCACCTTCGGCACGGCCAGCCGCGGCCGGGGCTTGCCCTCGTCGTCCTCGGTCAGCAGCAGGGCATCGCGCAAGGACAGCGGTTCACCGAACCGCAGATGGGCGCGGCCCAGTCGGCGCGACTGCGACTTCGCGAAGTCGAACAGCCAACCAATGCTCTCCGGGGTCTTCGACCCACCCATCTCCTCCGCCGAGATGGCCCCCACCTCGTGCTGCTGGTCGTAGATGATCGACGTCGGGACGATGCGGACATCGTGCTGCGGATACTCGGCATACGCATCGATGACGTAGCTGAGGATCCCGTAACGCGGGGGCCGGAGTTTGCCGGTGCGGGTCCGGCCGCCCTCGATGTACCACTCCAGATTCCGTCGGTTCTCGATCAGATAGGCGAGGTAGCGCTTGAGCACCGCCCGGTAGACCGGGTCGTCACGGAACTCCCGGCGGATGAAGACGATGCCGTTGCGCTGCCCCACCATCGACAGCGGCCACAACGCCAGGTTCGCGCCACCGAGCACGTTGTTGGGGGGGAACCCGTGTTTCTCCAAAGCCGAGCGCAGGACCAGGGGATCCAGGTAGGACCGATGGTTGGGCAGGAACACCAGCGCCGAGTCGCGGTTGAGCCGTTTGAGCTCCTCGACCTCTTGCGGCAGGTAGTCGAGTTTGTAGGCACGGGCCAGCCAGTGGCAGAACCGGTCCCAGCCCGCCACCGTGTACTTGCCCGGACGGGTGGCCATCTCGCTCAGGTCGCCCTCGGCCTCGCGTTCGAGGTCGGCCATGCTGCGACCGGTCTCCGCGGAGATCTTCAGCAGGGCCTCGTGGAACTGCGGAGTGTCCAGTGCTTCGTCGTCCATGTCATCCTCGTCGCTGCGAATACGGCCACGCTAGTGAGGTGCGGGCAGCGTTGCCTACCGGCAGCGATACGTTTCTGCCATGGATGTGGCCCTGACCGTCGACATGGCTGCCCGTCGCGGTGCCGGACACCGCCGCACCGTGGTGCTCGGCGGGGGCGGGATCTTCTTCATCGCCTGGCAGGTTGCGTTCCTGAACGAACTGGCCCGCCAAGGACTGGTGCTGCGCGACGCCACGCGATTCGTCGGTACCTCGGCCGGGTCCATCGTGGCCGCCATCTACACCGGAGGAGGGATCGGCCGGTTCGCCCGGACCATGGACGTGCTCAGCCGGGCTCCTGGCGTGGTCGCCGCGCTGGCCCCCGCCGGCGACCTGTCCCCCAGCCAGTTACGGGCACTGGACTCGTTCACGACCGCCACCGACTGCGAGCCGGAGACGATCCGGGAGATCGGCCGGGCGGCCATGGCCGCGGCCGCCGCCCCTGCCTCGGCGATGCGTCGCACGGCCCGCCTGACGATCGTGCGGCGCGGCTGGCCCGACCGGTCGTTGGCGATCACGGCCGTGGACACCTA
>CAZVYU010000023.1:10652-13685 GCA_964631645.1 uncultured Actinomycetes bacterium | reverse complement strand
GAGTTGGATGCTCTGCGGGAGTCGGGCACGGAGGCGTTCGTCGTCGGACCGGAGACCGCCGACATGACCACCCTCATGGACCCGCGCAGTGTTCCCGACGCGTTGGCGATGGGCACCCGGCAGGCCCGGGAGCGCGGGCGGGAACTGGCCGACTTCTGGCGATAGTCAGTTCGTCACCCGCCCGGCCCAATGTGGGCCCGACTGTTTGCAAAGGTTTTGCATCAGTTCTAGGTTTGATGGTGATCGATCCTATTCCGGGATCCCAGAAGGGCGCCGACATGGACACCTTGTTCCGGCTCAAGCACTACACCAACCGCGTTCTCCTCACGTTCCTCGGGCCGGCCGATCTGGAGGACCACGCCGACCCGCGCGTGCAACTGCGGCGCGAGTACGACGAACGGATGGGCCGCCCGTTACCCAGTTCCGG
The DNA here is from genome assembly GCA_964631645.1 of uncultured Actinomycetes bacterium. Lineage (GTDB taxonomy): Bacteria > Actinomycetota > Actinomycetes > S36-B12 > CAIWTL01. The sequence continues at coordinate 13,258 of CAZVYU010000023.1, read as the reverse complement.
GCAAACCGCCCAACTCGCCCCCGCGACGAAGGCGATCGCCTGACGATTCGGCAGCAGACCGCTCCGTGACGCACACTGAGGCGCATGGGATGGATGACAGGAACCGCGCTGCTCGCAGCGGCAGGATTCGCCTTGGCGGGCTGCGCCAATGCCCCACTGGCGACGGACCAGGTCCAGGCGGCGGAAGCTGCGCCGGTCACGGCCACCAAGGTCACATTCTCGGTGGCCAAGGACCCGGGCAAGCGGACGAAGGTCGTCGTCCGTGACGGCACCATCGTCGATGCGGAACTCACCACCGCGGGCGACCCGGTTCCGCTGGCCGTAGGCACCCGTCGAGCCCGGTCCGCCGCCATGACGCCCGGCCGGTTGTACCGGCTGTCGGTGCAGACGAACGGTGAGGACGGGCTGCGCACCTGGAACAAGTCGTGGCGGGTGCGCCAAGCCACGGACACCGAGTCGGTCGATGCATGGCTGACCCCGGAGGGCGGCACCTACGGCGTGGGAATGCCGGTCTCCCTCACCTTCGACGCACCGGTGGCGAACAAGTCCGCCGTGCAGGACGCCCTCGAGGTCACGGTCGATCGTGAACCCGGCGCCGGGGTCTGGTCCTGGATCGACGACCAGACGGTCATGTACCGGGGCCGCACCTTCTGGCCGGCGCACAGCAAGATCTCGGTGAGCGCGGACCTGAACGGGATCCGCCTGGGTCGGTCGTCGTGGGCCACCTCGGACCTGTCGACCACCTGGCGCACCGACCGCAAGATGCTGGTCTCGGTCGACCTCGTCGACCACTCCTACGAAGTGACCAAGGACGGCAAGAAGGTTCGCAGTGGCGGGGTGAGCGGCGGTCGGCCAGGCTTCGACACCCGGTCCGGGATCAAGGTCGTCATGGACCGCAACGAGGTGGTGCGCATGACCAACGAAGGCGTCACCGACGAGTTCTACGACCTGCAGGTGCCGTTCGCCATGCGGATCACCGACACGGGCGAGTACCTGCACGGCGCCCCGTGGAACGGCAACGTGGGCTACGCCAACACCAGCCACGGGTGCACCAACCTGACCTACGCCGACGGTGAGTGGATGTACCACAACCTCATGGTGGGCGACCCGGTCGTGACCACGGGCAGCGGCCGGTCGATGGAGACGTGGAACGGCACCGGCGGACCCTGGAACATCGGTTGGAAGGACTGGCGCGCGGCGTCCGCCTGAGCCCTGGTGACACCCGCGGGTGGGCCACCCGGCGGGCGGGCCGCCCGCGTACCGTGAGGTCATGGGGAACACCGCTGACCTGATCGCACTCGAGGACAAGCGCGGGGCGCACAACTACCACCCTCTGCCGGTGGTGGTGGAGCGGGGCGAGGGAGCGTGGGTCACCGCCGTGGACGGACGACGGTACCTGGACTTCCTGTCCGCTTACTCGGCGCTGAACTTCGGTCATCGCCATCCCGACCTGGTGGCCGCGGCCCACCGCCAGTTGGACCGGCTGACCCTGACCAGCCGAGCGATCCACTCCGACCAGTTGGGGCCGTTCTGCGAGGAGTTGGGTGACCTGCTCGGCGCCGATCGGGTGCTGCCGATGAACACCGGCGCCGAAGCTGTCGAGACGGCCATCAAGTTGTCGCGGGCGTGGGGTTACCGGGTGAAGGGGGTGCCGGCAGACCGGGCCACCATCGTGGTCGCGCATAACAACTTCCACGGGCGGACCACCACGATCGTGTCGTTCAGCGACGACCCGGTCGCACGCACCGACTTCGGTCCCTTCACCCCTGGGTTCGTGTCTGTGCCGCATGGCGACCTGGCGGCCCTGGAACAGGCTCTGTCCGATCCTTCGGTTGTGGCGTTCCTGGTCGAACCGATCCAGGGCGAGGCGGGCATCATCCTGCCGCCGGACGGGTATCTGGGCGCTGCGGCCGCGGCCTGCCGGGCCGCGAACGTGTTGTTCGTCGCCGACGAGATCCAATCGGGACTGGGACGCACCGGCACCACGCTGGCGGTCGACCACGAATCGGTGCGGCCCGACCTGGTGCTGTTGGGCAAGGCACTCGGGGGCGGCATCATCCCGGTGTCCGCCGTGGCGGGCCGCGATGACGTGATCGGCGTTCTCGCGCCGGGGGAACACGGCTCGACCTTCGGCGGCAACCCGCTGGGGTTGGCGGTCGCGCGCGAAGCCATCCGGATCCTGGCTGACGGGAGCCTGCAGCGTCGATCGGCGGAACTGGGTGATCGGATGTTGCGCCGCTTGCGGGCCGAAGCGCCGGATTCGGTGCGGGAGGTCCGGGGCTTGGGCCTGTGGGCGGGGATCGAGGTCCACCCGCAGTTCGCGCCGGTGCGCGACGCTGCGCTGCGGGCCCTGGACGCGGGCGTCATCGTGAAAGACACGCACGCCACCACACTGCGACTGGCCCCACCGTTGGTCATCGACGAAGCCGATCTCGACCACGGCGTCGAGGTGGTCCTGGCCGCCCTCACCCCCTAACCCCCGGCTGCGCCGGGGGGGGACGGTTTCGGTCGCCTGCGACCGTTTCATCCAGTTGCGACCGGAAGTTGTGGTCGCAACTGGCGGGGGGGGGGGCCCGGGCGCCCAACCCCCGCCCCCCCCCCCCCGG
>CAZVYU010000023.1:4895-10642 GCA_964631645.1 uncultured Actinomycetes bacterium | reverse complement strand
CCGGCTGCGCGGGGGGGGGGCGGTTTGCGGGCGCCTGCGACCTTTTCTTACCGGTCCCCCCGGACGTGGTGGTCGCCCGGGGGGGTTCGGTTCCCAGGCGACCGAAACCGGACCACCGCGGCCAGCGGAATCGCGGGGGCGGTTTCATAATGGCAATCGGGCCGACGGGAGCCGCCGCGCAGCGGCAGCGGAGGGCGGCAGGACGTGACGGAGGGCGGGCGACGGTGAGCCAGACCTGGCGGGACCGCTGGCGTGCCGTCCCCAGCCCGATCCGTAAATCCGTCGTTCTGACCATCGGCGCGACCCTCCTGGCCCTGGGCGGGATCCTCATCGTTCTGCCCGGTCCATTCACCCTGCCCTTCGTGATCGCCGGTATCGCGATCCTGTCCAGCGAGTTCGTGTGGGCCGAACGGATCATGGAGAAGGGGCAGCAGGCCGGCACCCTCGCCAAGGACTGGGTGGGGCGCATCCCCCTTCCGTGGCTGATCGTCATCGGCATCTGGATCGCAGCGGCGGTGGGAACCGCCGCCTGGTGGTGGTTCATCCACCGCCCCTGACCTGCTACCGGATAGTCACTTGTGCGAGGTCGGCTGAGGCGCTGCATGCTGGCCTGATGGTCCCTGACATCACCCTCAACAACGGCGTCACGATCCCGCAACTCGGCTTCGGCATGTTCAAGGTGCCCCCGGACGAGGCGTTCGACACCGCGCGCACCGCCATCGAGGTCGGCTATCGACACCTGGATACGGCGCAGATGTACGGAAACGAGGCCGGCGTGGGCGCCGCCGTGCGCGGGTCCGGCCTGCCGCGCGAGGACTTCTTCGTGACCAGCAAACTCAACAACGGGTACCACGACCCGGACGATGCCCTGACCGCCTTCGAGCAGAGCCTCGCCACTCTGGACATCGGTTACCTGGACCTCTTCCTCATCCACTGGCCGCTGCCCAAGGTCGGGGACTTCCTGGACACCTGGCACGCGATGGAGACGATCTACTCCTCGGGCAAGGTCCGCGCCATCGGCGTCTCGAACTTCGAGCCGGACCATCTGCAGCGGGTGCTCGACGGAGCCGACGTGGTTCCGGCCGTGAACCAGGTGGAGATCCACCCGTATCTGATCCAGCAAGAACTGCGCGCCTTCAACGAGCAACACGGCATCGCCACCGAAGCGTGGTCCCCGATCGCGCGGGGCAAGGTGCTCGATGACCCTGCCGTGCGCCGCGTCGCCGAAGAGGTCGGTCAGGCACCGTCGCAGGTGGTCCTGCGCTGGCACATCCAGCGGGGCGACATCGTCTTCCCGAAGTCCAGCCACCGCGATCGCATGGTCGAGAACTTCGACATCTTCGGCTTCTCCCTCGAACCCGATCAGATGGACGCGATCACAGCCCTCGACCGGGGGGAGCGCACGGGACCACATCCCGACGTCTTCAACTGGATTCCCGACTGATCCACCGCGCGCCGACCCACGCCGACCGCCATGATGTCCCCGTGACCCCCAACCCTCCGCTCGACCCGGTCCACATCGTCGCCGGAGAGAGTGCCGCGGGCTGCCTGAAGGACGCGATCCGGAACGGTCTGCTCCCCGGTCGGGTCGTCCCCGTGAGCGATGACCTGAGCGTCGGTCCCTTGGGCGACGACGGGGCGCGCGACGCCTTCTGGCGCGACCTGCTCGAGGGGTACCTCGGCGAGGACGAGGCCTACGAGCCCGACGTGGCCGCCGGGTGGGCGGCGGCCCGGACGGCGTTGAACGACGGGTCGGAGGTCGTCGTCTGGGGTGGCGCGAACCCATCCGAAACCATCTTGTTCGCCGCGTTGTGCGCCGAAGGCCCGGTGCGTTGGCATGTCGACGTGTCCGTGGCGAGGGGCGGCCCGCACTACGTGGCCGAGTACCGACCCGAAGACCTGGCGGCTCTCTGGCCCGAGCGGCTGCGCCCGGTAAGCGACGGTGAGCGTCAGGCCCGCGCCAAGGAGTTCCAGCGGCTGGCGGCGGGGACCGACGTGGTGCGGCGCTTCGAGCTCGGTGAGGTCGTGGCGGCGCCCGCGGCCATCTACGACCCCTGGCTGATTGCCGCGTGTGGGCCGGACTGGCAACCGGCGGCGCGGGTCGTCGGCATGACGATGGCTCGGTGCGGCCCGAGCAACCGGGTCAGCGATGGGTACCTGGCGAGCCGGTTGGCGGTCTTGATCGATTCAGGACGAGTCGAGGCCGATGGGCCGCGTACGGAGTTGCGCAACTACCAGGTACGGATCCCGCCGACCGCGGGGTGAGTGCGGGCCGACCAGGCACTGGGGGGTGAGTGCCGGAGGCAAAGGTGGCTTCGATACGCGCTCCGCGCTACTCACCCACCGGGCGAGCGGCGGCGCAGGAGGCTCGGCAGGCCCGTCGACGGTCGCTGGGTCACGCTGGGCGAGGACACCACTGAACCGGGATCGAGCGGGACCACGTGCCACCGACGTCCCAGCAGGGCCAGGGTCAGGGCGGCCTCGGCCAGGGCGAACCGATCGCCGATGCACCGGCGGGGGGCGAAGCCGAAGGGGAAGTAAGCGCCGCGCGGGACGATCTTCTCGGTGTATTCACCGGATTCGTCGATCCAGCGGTCGGGGCGGAACGCCGGCGCATCGGGCCAGAACCGCGGGTCCCGGTGCATGGTGTGCTGGCTGCCCAAGACCACCGCTCCCTGGGGCACCACGTAGCCGGCGAACTCCTGCTGCTCCAACATGACGCGATCGATCAGCCAGGCCGGCGGACGCAGCCGCAGCGACTCGGCCAGCACGGCCCGGGTCCGGGGCAGGTTCTTGACCGCGTTCACGTCCAAGGACGCGGGCGCCGCGTCCCACTCCTGCGCGACCCACTCCTTGATGTCCGGGTTCTGGAACAGCAGCAGCCAGGTCCAGCTGAGCAACATCGCGGTGGTCTCGTGACCCGCGAGGATGAGGGTCAGGATCTCGTCGCGCAGTTCGTCGTCGGTCAGGTGCGCACCGGTCTCGGGGTCCACCGCAGTCATGAGCAACGTCATCATGTCGCGCCCCCCGGTCGCCCCCGCGGCCAGTTGGGACCGCTTCTGATCGATCAGATCCCCGACAACGGCATCCATCTGGCCGACGGCCCGCACGAGCCGGCGCCGAGCGCGGCTCGGATACCGGCTGAGCGCCATCCACTTCGGATGGACCATGTCGGTGAACAGGTCCAGCGTCTCGGTCAGGGCGGGCCCGATCTCGTCGGCGATCGGATCGAAGTCCATTCCGAACAACGTCCGACCCACGATGTCCAGGGTGAGTCCCGACATCTCGTCGACTATTTCGACTCGGGCGTTGCCAGAGTCGTACTGGCGGGACCAGCGCCGGTCCAACTGGTCGATGGCGGCGACCATGGCATCCCCGTAACCCACGATCTGCCGCCCGGTGAACGCCGGTTGCACCATGGCGCGGTGTCGGCGATGGCGCGCCCCTTCGCTGGTGAGGATTCCGTCGCCGACGACGGGGCGCAACGTCTGGACCCCGAACCCCTTCACGCCGGGAGCGGTCACGAACGCGTCCCACAGGAGTTCCGGCTCGTTCAACAGATACACGTCGCCGCGCGGCATCGGCGCATAGGTGAGCGGCGGGCCGTAACTGGCCAGCCACTCGATGAACTCCAGCGACGGGATCTCGCTACGCAGGACACTTCCCCAGATCTCGCCCTTGGTGGGGCCGGGCGGTCGCTCCAGATCTGATCGTCGCTCGGGGCGGAGCTCCTGCGCCTCGGCTCGCAGCGTGGTCATCCGTTCCAGCGGGCTGGTGAAACGATCCTGGGTGGCAGTCATGGATGGCTCCTTCCGGTCCAGGGTAGTTCGGCGCAGGGCCGGCGATGATCGGCGCCGTGGTCGGAAAAGGGGGAGGGCAACGGGTGGGTGGCTTCGATACGTCGGCTGACGGCGCCTACTCACCCACCGGAGGATGGGCGGGGTGGGGGTGCACGATCTTCCGGCGGCCGGGGTTGTACTCGTTGACCGGTGCGTCGGCCGCGTACCCGAGGCTGACCCCGCAGATGAGTTTGTAGTGGTCAGGCACATCGAACTCGGCGCGCACCGGCTGCGGCCAGGTTGCCAGCGCACCTTGGGCGCACGACCCCAACCCGTGCACCCGCGCCGACAGCAACAGCGTCTGGATCAGACCACCGGCATCCAGCACGGAGAACTCCTTGAGCCCCGCGTGGACGAAGACGAACAGGGCCACCGGAGCACCGAAGAACTCGAAGTTGCGGCGCAGCTGCCGGTCTCGCGCCGCCCGGTCGGAACGTTCGATCCCCAGCACCGAGTACAGGCCGTACCCGGTGTTGCGCCGGTACGGCTGCAACTCGTCGGGGTAGGTCAGCGCGGTGTCGAAGTCGCCCGAGGGCAGGCCCCGCGACGCCACCAACCGCAGCTTGTCCCACAGGTTTCCCCGCTGTGCGGCAGCGGCGGCGTCGTAGCGGGCGCACAGTTCGCCCGCCAGTCGGTCGCGTACGGCGCCGGTGGCGATGGTGATCAGGTACGGCTGGGTGTTGGACCAGCTGGGCGCCCACGCGGCATCGGCGATCAACTGGTCGAGGATGTCGGCCGGCACGGGATCGGGGCGGAAGTCGCGCACACTGCGTCGCTCGCGCACCAGACGGCTGAAGTCGTCGGGGGTCATGGCCTCATTGTCGCCGTTACCGTCCTGTGCCTCACCTCCGATCGACCTTGATCGGGAATTGAGTCAACCGAGAGGATCGGCTGCCAGCCTGAAGGAGCAGAGAAGGAGGGCACGTGCGTGCTGGTGGATGGGTCCTACTGGTGCTCGTCGCAGTACTCGGGTTGATCCAGACAGTGTCATTGGCCCCGCCCGACGACCGCGGCGAAGAGCGCGCCGCTCAACGGGCCACGCTGGCCGGCACGTCGAGCGGCGTCGAGCCAGTGGCTGTATCGAAGCGGCGCTGATCGTTCCCGTCAGTGCAACTGCCCCAGTAGCCAGTCGCGCCGGTCCGCGAGGACGGTGACCCCGGCCTGCGCCGACCCTGGCCCCGGAACTGCTCGCCGCAGTTCCACGTGAACCTCGGAGTGGGTCTTCCCGGTACGCGCGGCCACCTGGCTCACCAACCCGCTGATGTCCTTGCGCAACGCCGCCGCATCGCGCCACATCTGCGCCGGTCGCGGGGCAGGTTCGTCGACCACGGCCACCGCACCCTTGCGTAGTTCGGCATCCCGCTTCGCCAGCAGGGCGGCGGTCTGTTCCGGCGTCAGCAGCCCTGGCAACCCCAGGAAGTCCTCGTCGTCGGTGCCCAGTTCGGGCGCCGCGACGTAGGCCTGGCCGGAATGCAGGACGTGGGCGAACTGGGCGTCGGCGCCCACGAACTCGATCCCGCCGTCGCCAACGCCGGGTTCCCGTTCCGGCAACTCCAGGTCGTGATCGCCGGCTGCGGGCGGGGGGATCACATGATGTCGTTCGGACTCCAGTTCGGCGGCCAGCGCGACCAACCCGCGGACCGCCGGGATGAACACCGTGGCGGTCTCGGCGGTCGAACGAGCACGCACCACGCGGCCGACCGCTTGCTGCCAGAACAGCGGGGTCCGGTAGTTGGTGGCGTAGACCAACACCGCCAAGCGGGGGATGTCGGTGCCCTCCGACACCTGCCGCACCGCCACGATCCAGGGGTCCGTACTCGTGCGGAACTCCTCGATGTGCGACGACGAATCGGGGTCGTCGGACACCGCCACCACCGCGCGGCGCCCGGTGACCTCCTCGATGATCCC
>CAZVYU010000023.1:0-4795 GCA_964631645.1 uncultured Actinomycetes bacterium | reverse complement strand
GGGCGGGGTCGAACGCTTCGACGACCGCATCGCCCCAGCTCAGGCCGTCGCCGGAATGATGCACCTCGTCCAGGATCACCAACGTGCGGTGGTGCTGGGTGCGATGCCGGTGCAGGATCGGCCGCGACGCGACCTGGGCGTACGTGGTCACGTAACCGTGCATGCCGTCGGGGAGGCTGACCCCGGACTGGTTGGACCGCAGCGGGTCGAGGTTGAGCCCGAACGCCGCGGCGGCGTCGGCCCACTGGCGCCGCAGATGGTCGGTGGGCGCCACGACGATGACCTGGGTGATCCGCCGCCTATCGAAATCCCGCGCAGCAACCGTGAGGGCGTAACTGGTCTTGCCGGCCCCTGGGGTCGCACACACCATGAAGGTGTCGCCGGTGTGGGCGTCGTATTCGGCCACGGCTCGCGCCTGCCATGCCCGCAACCGCATCCGTCGCACTCCTTCTGTCGCTGGGTGGCCTGCCGGCGGCGCACTGCGACCCGGACGGATCGAGGCGGTGGCGGGGCTCCGCTAACTGTGCCTCATCACCCCCGTCGGCGCCCACCCCGACACCCGCAGCGTCCCTATCCTGAGGACATGACGACCATGGACGCCGCTCGCGTCACCCAGTTGACCGGACCGGCTGCGATCGAGGTGGGTTCCGTGCCGGTTCCGGAGTGCGGGCCGGATCAGGTCCTGATCGACGTCCACTTCGCCGGTGTCACCTACCCGGAGGTCCTGCTGAGTCGTGGCGAGTACCAGCTGAAGCCGGAGCCGCCGTTCATCCCCGGGTCGGAGGTCAGCGGCATCGTGGCGGCGGCGCCGGACGGATCCGGACTGACCGCCGGCGATCGGGTGGCGGCCTTTCCCGGCTTCGGTGGTTTTGCCGAGCAGGTGGTGTCGCCGCCGTGGGCCGTGTTCCCGCTTCCGGACAGTGTGTCGCTGGAACAAGGGGCAGCGTTGCCCATGAATCTGTTCACCGTGGACTTCGCTCTGCGGCGGCGGGGCCACCTGCAGGCCGGCGAGACGGTCCTGGTCCACGGGGCCGGCGGCGGGATCGGCACCGCCGCAATCCAACTGGCGCGCGCGCTCGGCGCACGGGTCATCGCGGTCGTGTCCTCCGACGCCAAAGCCGACGCTGCGCGTGAAGCAGGCGCCGACGAAGTGGTGACCAGCGACGACTTCCGCACGGCCGTCGCCGATCTGACCGCCGGTCGGGGGGTCGACATCGTGGTGGACCCGGTCGGCGGGTCGCGGTTCACCGATTCGTTACGTTCGTTGGCGCCGGAGGGTCGGCTGCTGGTCATCGGATTCACCGGCGGCGAGATCCCGACAGTGAAGGTGAACCGGCTGCTGCTGAACAACGTGAGTGTCGTGGGCGTGGGCTGGGGGGCTTTCTGGATGGGTCGGCCCGGATACCTGGCGGAGCAGTGGCGCGACCTGGAACCGCTCGTGGCCGACGGTCGGATCACGTTGCCCGTCGGCCAGGTCTTTCCACTGGCCGACGCTGCGGCCGCGGTCGCGTCGTTGGACGAGCGGCGTGCGACCGGGAAGGTGTTGTTACGCGTACGAGCGTGATCCTCGTCGCACTGGGCGGCGACCGCCGTCCGGTTGTCGGGTCCAGGTGACATCCTGATGAGTCCCGCCGCCAGGAGGCCTTCGTGACCGACACCGTCGCCACCGCGTACCCGCATCTGCTCGAACCGCTCGACCTGGGCTTTGTGACCTTGCCCAACCGGGTACTCATGGGTTCGATGCACGTGGGCCTCGAGGAAGCCGAGAACGGTTTCGAGCGGATGGCCGCCTTCTACGCCGAGCGGGCCGCGGGCGGCGTGGGACTCATCGTCACCGGCGGGATCGCGCCCAACGAACAGGCGCGACCCTGGCAGATGGGCGCGTCCCTGACCACGTCCGCCGAGGCGGACAAGCACCGCCTGGTCACCGATGCCGTCCACGACGCGGGCGGTCGCATCGCGATGCAGATCCTGCACTTCGGCCGGTACGCCTACCACCCGGAACTGGTGGCCCCTAGCCCGATCCAGGCGCCCATCTCGCCGTTCCCGCCCCACGAGATGACCGGCGCTGATGTCGAACAGACCATCGCGGACTTCGCCCGCTGCGCCGCCCTGGCACAGGAGGCCGGCTACGACGGCGTCGAGATCATGGGCTCCGAGGGGTACCTCATCAATGAGTTCATCGCCGAGCGGACCAACCACCGCACCGACGAGTGGGGCGGCTCCTACAACAACCGGATCCGGTTCCCGTTGGAGATCGTGCGGGCGGTCCGCGAAGCCGTCGGTCCGGACTTCATCATCATCTTCCGGCTGTCCATGCTCGATCTGGTCGAAGGCGGCTCGACGCTGGCCGAGGTCATCGAGCTCGCCCAGGCGCTCGAACAGGCCGGCGTCACGATCCTGAACACAGGCATCGGCTGGCACGAGGCCCGCATCCCCACGATCGCCACCAGCGTGCCCCGAGCTGCCTTCACCTGGGTGACCGAGGAGTTGAAGGGGAAGGTCGGGATCCCGCTGGTCACCAGCAATCGGATCAACACCCCCGAGGTGGCCGAGCAGGTGCTGGCGTCGGGTCAGGCCGACATGGTGTCGATGGCCCGGCCGTTCCTCGCCGACGCCGAGTTCGTGGCCAAGGCGGCTGCCGGACAGGCCGACCGGATCAACACCTGTATCGCGTGTAACCAGGCGTGTCTGGATCACACGTTCCAACTGCAACTGACCTCATGCCTGGTGAATCCGCGGGCGTGTCACGAGACGGAGCTGGTCATCGAACCGACCGTCGAACCGCGTCGGATCGCCGTCGTCGGTGCGGGGCCCGGCGGGTTGGCGGCGGCCGTGACCGCGGGACAACGGGGCCACGACGTGACGTTGTTCGAAGCCGACGATCGCATCGGCGGCCAGTTCAATCTCGCCGCGCAGATCCCCGGCAAGGAGGAGTTCAGCGAGACGCTGCGCTACTTCACCAACGCTCTGGTGGATGCGGGCGTCACCGTGCGGACGGGCCGGCGGGTGGCCGCGGCTGATCTGAGTGACTTCGACGAGGTGATCCTGGCGACGGGGGTGACGCCGCGGATCCCGGAGCTCCCGGGCGTCGATCATCCGAAGGTCGTCACGTATCTGCAGGTGCTTCGTGACCACGTTCCGGTCGGCGATCGGGTGGCGATCCTGGGTGCCGGCGGGATCGGGTTCGACGTCGCCGAGTACCTGACGCAGTCGGGGGAGAGTGCCGCCCTGAATCCCGAGCGCTTCTTCGCGGAATGGGGCATCGACTCCTCCCATTCGTCCCGCGGCGGTGTCGTCGCAGCCGAGGTCGAGACACCCGCCCGCCAGGTCACGCTGCTGCAGCGCAAGGACACGAAGGTCGGCGCCGGGCTGGGTAAGACGACCGGCTGGATCCACCGCATGGAGTTGAAGAAACGCGGCGTGCAGATGATCCCCGGCGTCAGCTACCACCGCATCGATGACGCCGGCCTGCACGTGACCATCGCCGACGAGCCGCGGGTGCTCGACGTCGACACCATCGTGTTGTGTACCGGCCAGGAACCCCAACGGGAATTGCTGGCGGGTCTGGCCGAAGGGGGGATTCCGGTGCAGGTAATCGGCGGCGCCGATGTGGCTGCCGAACTCGATGCGAAGCGGGCGATCAAACAGGGCACAGAGGTCGCCGCCGCCCTCTGAGCAGCTGACGCCGCTACTCAACCCACAGAAGGGGCGGGACTATCAGTAGCCCTGATTGTGACCGCGGTTCCACGACGCGAACTTCTTCATGCCGTAGTTGTCCTTGACGTACGTGAGCGCCGCGAAGAGGTTGGTGTACGGCACCGTCATGTACTTGGGCTTGCGGTAGCCGTCCTTGGCATAGGAACGGTAGGTCGGCTTGATGACCTGCAACAGGCCCTTGCTGGGAGTGCCACGCTTGGCGTTGCTGTCCCACCGGTTCACAGCCTTGGGGTTGCCCGACGACTCCTGCTGGATCTGGGCCAGGATCCCCTTGAGCCGCTTGCGCGGGATGTTCTTCTCCGCCATGACGACAAGGACCAGGTTGGCCCAGCGCTCGACGTTGGGGTCGAACCGGCCGCCGTCAGGGTGGCGCAGCTTCTTTCCTTCCCAGCGGGAGGGTCCGGTCTTCACCAGGGCAGCAGTGGACATCTGCTGCGGAGAGTCGGCGGCCGGAACGGCCATTGCGTTGGACGACGCCTCGACGGCCTGGGCCGTTCCGACGCCGGTCAGGGTGAGAGCGGACAAGGTTCCGGCGGCCACGATCCGAGAGGTGCGTTTCGACATGTGTTCCGCTTGCCCGGACACGCGCAATCGGAATCGTGGAACACGTCACTCCCGTGTGTCCCGCGCCACAGCCGCGGTACGTGCGGCACTCGCCCCACAGACACCCAAGAGCAATCACCCGCCGCCGGGTGAGTAGCCGCGCAGCCCACAGGCTGCGGGGTGAGTAGGCGCGCAGCGGCGTATCGAAGCCAAGGCCGTCCTCCGACCCGTCCCTGCCAGGTGGGGGTGCAGCCGTACTGGGCGGGCTTCGATACACCGCCTTCGGCGGCACTCACCCCGCAGTCACAACCGCGCGATCACCCGCCGCCGGGTGAGTAGCCGCGCAGCGGCGTATCGAAGCCAAGGCGGACCACAACCCGCACCCGACCGCCACTGACGACCCGCAGCAGGCGACCACCGACCCAATCACCCGCCGCGGGGTGAGTAGCCGCGCAGCGGCGTATCGAAGCCAAGGCGGACCACAAACCGCACCCGACCGCCGCCAAAGGCCCACCGCAGGCGACCGCCGACC
>CAZVYU010000022.1:0-28336 GCA_964631645.1 uncultured Actinomycetes bacterium | reverse complement strand
CTTCGATACGCCGCCTCCGGCGGCTACTCACCCCGCGGAGGTGGGCGCTCCGGCGCTCACCCCACGGAAGGTGGGTGCTCCGGCGCTCACCCCACGGAAGGGGGCGCTCAGAAGGGCGGACTCGCTCCTGAGGGGTCTGGGCGGATCAGGTGTCGGCGGGAAGACCACCGGCGTGGAACATCTCCTCGTCCCAGCCGGGGACCTGCTCCGGCTTGCGGGGGGCCGGTCCGACGTAGCGGGCGGAGGGTCGGATGAGGCGGCCGGTCTTCTTCTGTTCCAGGATGTGGGCGCTCCACCCGGCGAGCCGGGCGCACGTGAACATGCTGGTGAACAGGTGAGCGGGCACCTCGGCGAAGTCCAGCACGATGGCGGCCCAGAACTCGACGTTGGTCTCCAGGACCCGATCCGGGCGCCGTTCGCGCAGTTCGGCCAGGGCGGCCGCCTCGAGCGCAGCCGCGACTTCGTACCGCGGGGCGTCCAACTCCTTCGCGGTGCGGCGCAGGACGCGGGCCCGGGGATCTTCGGCGCGGTAGACGCGGTGGCCGAAGCCCATGAGTCGTTCCCCACGGTCGAGCACGCCTTTGACGTAACCCCGGGGGTCCTCGGTGCGTTCGATCTCCTCGATCATCCCCAGCACCCGGGACGGGGCCCCGCCGTGCAGCGGTCCGGACATGGCCCCGACCGCCCCCGAGATCGCGGCGGCGACATCGGCGCCGGTGGAGGCGATGACCCGGGCCGTGAAGGTGGAGGCGTTCATTCCGTGTTCCGCGGCGGACACGAAGTAGGCATCGACGGCTTCGACGTGGGCGGGATCCGGTTCGCCGCGCCAGCGGATCATCATCCGCTCGACGATTGTGCGGGCTTCGTCGATCTGCACCTGCGGGACCATCGGGACCCCCAGCCCGCGGGCGGACTGCGCCACGAAGGACATGGCCATGACCGACACGTGCGCCAGATTCTCGCGGGCACTGTCGTCGTCGGTGTCGAGCAGGGGCTTCAGGCCCCAGCCGGGCGCCAGCATGGCGATCGCGGACTGGATGTCGACGCGCACGTCGCCGGAGTGGATCGGCAGCGGGTACGGTTCCGCCGGCGGGAGGCCGGGGTTGAACTCGTTGTCAACCAGTAGACCCCACACGTTGGCGAAGGAGACCCGGCCCACCAGGTCCTCGATGTTCACCCCTCGGTAGCGCAGGGCGCCGCCGTCTTTGTCCGGTTCGGCGATCTCGGTCTCGAATGCGATGACACCTTCAAGACCCGGAACGAACTCCGACATGTGCGTCCTCCCTCTCTCACGGCGATTCAACCTGATCGGTCCTGGCCCCGTACACCCACCCCGGCAAGGTCAGGGTGCCAGCCGGGACCGTTGCCAGTCGCTGGGGGTGTCCAGCAGGGAGGGGGTGTGCAGTGCTCGGAACAGAATCCGATCGTGCAACCGAGACGGCTGGCCCTGCCAGAACTCGACGGAGTCGACGGTGACGCGGTAGCCGCCCCAATGATCCGGCAGGGGGATCTCGGTCTCGCCGAACCGTTCCTGCGCCGCTGCGACCCGGTCGACGAGTTCGGTGCGGCCCACCAGCGGACGCGACTGAGGGGAGGCCCAGGCGCCGATCTGGGCCCCGCGGGGACGGGTGGCGAAGTAGGCCTGGGCCTCGTCCCGGGCCACCTGTTGGGCCGTACCGGTGAACCGCACCTGCCGGTGCAGCGGTAACCACCCGAACACCAATGCCACCCGCGGGTCATGGGCGATCTCTTGGGCTTTGTCGGACTCGGTGTTGGTGTAGAAGGTGACCCCGAGCCGGTCCACGGCTTTCGCGAGGACGATGCGCACCCGGGGTCCGTCGGGGCCGTTGGTGGCCAGACTCATGGCGTTGGGTTCGCGGACCCCGCTGTCGGCGGCGTCGCGCAGCCAGGACTGGAACTGGCTCAGGGGTTCGGAGGCGACCTCGTCATCGCCCAGTCCGGCCACCGCATAGTCGACTCGGGCGGAGAGGGGATCGCCGGAACTCACCATCGGCGCGGGTCGCCCAGCCATTCCACCAAGGCCTGGCTCACGATCTCGTCGACCGTCGTACCGCTGTTGTCGGCGATCGCCCGCAGTTCAGAGCGGACCCGTTTGGGCACGGTGATCTTGAGCTTCACCTGCTTGTCCGATGCTTTGCCATTGCGGAGCACATCGGAGGTAGCGCGGCCCGCGGACCGGTAGGGGCCAGCCGCCTTGGTCTTCTTGGCCTTGCCCTTGTTCTTGTTCTTGGTCTTCGGCTTGGCCGGTGTCGACCCGTTGTCGGTGCCCACCTCACGCGCGGCACGCGGGACCATCTGGGTGGGTGCCACCGATAGCGCCGGGTGCAGATCGGCATCCTCGGCTCGTTTCAGGGCCGGACGCGGCTGCGGCTTCATGACACTGCCCCCATCGTGTTCGTGGCGTTCACACGCCGGTCCAGTTCGGCGTACACCTGATCGAAGATGCGGGCCACCGAGGCACCCGCCCGACCCAACGCGGTCAGGGGCACTCCCGCTCCCTCGGCCCGCTGAATGGCAGAACGTTCCGGGATCGACGGTTCGACCAGCAGTTGGGGATAGGCGTCCTGCAGTTCGGCGAGGCGGAACTTCTGTTCCCCCAGGGTCTTGCGCATGCGATTGACCACCACCCCCAGGGCTCGCAGCCGCAGGTTGGTGTTGTCGCGCACCACGGTGACGGCCTCGAGCGCTTGTTCGGCCCCGCGCAGCGCGAAGTACCCGGGCTCGGTCACGACCACCGCGTGGCTTGCGGCCGCCAGGCCGTTTCGGGTGATCTCGCCCAACGACGGCGGGCTGTCCAGAAGGACCAGATCGTAATCGTCGGCGACCCCGCGCAGAGCCCGACGCAGCCGCAGCGCCGAGCCGGCATCACCGGGGGCATTGCGGTGTTCGAGGGCGGGTTCGGCGGCGATGAGATCGAGGCCGGGACCCCACCCGCTGGGGGTGATGGCGTCGGCGGCCACTCCGTCGCGGGCATCGGCCAGCACATCGCCGGTGGTGAACCGGATCTGGGCCGGGTTCAGACCGAGAGTGGCGTTGGCCTGCGGATCGAGGTCCACGAGCAGGACCTTCAGGCCCCGTTGCCAGGCCGCTTCCGCCAGGCCGAGCGACACCGTCGTCTTACCCACGCCGCCTTTCAAGGCGACCACAGCGATGGCCGGCACGCTTGCAGTCTGCCACCCGAAAGCCGTTCGTCGGGTGGGCGCGCCGAACTAGCCCGACTTGACCACCTCGTACGCAGCCAAGGCGGCTGCGCGCGCCTCCGCGTGATCGACGATGCGCCGTGGGTAGCCGTGGGCGTAGCCGTCGGGGTGGTTCCACGGTTCGTGCACGGCGGACCCGTGCAGGTGGCGCAACTCAGGAACGTACCGCCGCACGTAGTCGCCGTCCGGGTCGAACTTCAGACCCTGCAGCACGGGGTTGAACACGCGGTAGTAGGGAGACGGGTCCATCCCGGTCCCGGCGGTCCACTGCCAACCCATACTGTTGTTGGCGATATCGCCGTCGCGCAGATGGTCCAGGAACCAACGCGCACCCCGCTGCCAGGCGATCATCAGGTCCTTCGTCAGGAACGACGCCACCACCATGCGCGTGCGGTTGTGCATCCAGCCGGTCGCCGCCAGCTGACGCATCCCGGCATCGACCATCGGATAGCCGGTGAGTCCGTCGCACCACACGCGGAAACGTTCGTCGTCGTCCACCCACGGCAGGGCGTCGAACCGGCGGTCGACGTTTCCCCACGCCGCATCGGGGCGACGGAAAAGCACATCGGCGTAGAAGTCGCGCCAGCACAGTTGTCGCACGAATCCGCCGCCTCCGGCCGCGGCCACGATCGTGCGGGGATGGATCTCGCCGAACCGCAAGGCGGCGCTCAGCCCGCTCGTGCCCGCCAAATCGGTACGGTTGCGATCCCGGTTGTATTCGGCGACCGGACCGGACACGAACTGGTCCAGGCGCTCCAGCGCCGCCGCCTCACCGACGCCGGGGTCGCCGGTCGGGATCGGGTCGGAGTCGAGGTCGGCACGCCATTGCGGGTGGCCGTCGGCGGGTGCGGGAACCGGCAACTGGTCCCACGCGCGGTAGAACGGCGTGAACACGGAGAAGGGGTGGCCATCGGACTTCGTCACCGAGCCCGGCACGTGCAGGTAGGGCGTGTCAGCACTGCGCAGGACCCGGCCTGCGTCGTCCAGGGCGGATGCCACGTCGCGGTCGCGGCGCAGACCGTACGGGGCGAAGTCGCCGGACACGAGTACCTGTTCGGCCCCTGCTTCGACGGCCACCTGCGGTACCACCTGCCGCGGGTCACCAGTCCGGAGCACCAGGCGTCCCCCGCCGGCCGCCAGGTCGTTCGCCAGGCTGTTCAGTGAACCGAACAGGCGCCTGGTGCGCACGGGACCCGCACTCGCGAGCAGTACCGGGTCGAGGACGAACAACCCCACCGCAGGTGTGGCGTCGGCAGCAGCCACAGCGCGATGGTCACCCAGACGCAGGTCGCGACGGAACCACACGACAGTTGTCATGTCGTTCACGGTAGGTGCTCGGTGCCATCCGCGCTCGAGGGCGGATCGGCGCTGCGTGCGCCACAATGGGCGGGACCGAAGGAACAAGCGACAGGGAGGCTCGCGGTGAGCGAACTCATCGACACCACCGAGATGTACCTGCGCACGGTGTTCGAACTGGAGGAGGAAGGCACTCCGCCGATGCGCGCGCGAATCGCCGAGCGCCTGGAACAGAGTGGCCCCACCGTGTCCCAGACCGTGGCTCGTATGGAACGGGACGGGTTGTTGACGGTGGGTCCGGACCGGATCATCGAACTCAGTCCTGCCGGGCGGACCATGGCAGAGCGGGTCATGCGCAAACACCGGTTGGCCGAGTGCATGCTCGTGGAACTTCTGGACCTCGATTGGGAATTGGTGCATGCGGAGGCCTGCCGCTGGGAGCACGTGATCAGCGAGGACGTCGAACGTCGGCTCGTGACCATCCTCGGTAATCCGACGGTGTCCCCGTTCGGCAACCCCATCCCGGCGCTGGACGAACTCGTACCCCACACCTCCGCAACGCCCGACGACTCCGGTCACATCACCCTGCTCGATGCTGCCGGCGACGAGATCTCGTATGTGTCCGTCCAGCGGATCGAGGAGACGGCGCAGGAGGACCCGCGCACGCTCGCGTCGTTCCACCGTGCGGGGATGTTGGTGGGCGCCGTGGTCAAGTGCCGCCGCACCGACGGCGCGATCCTGGTCGGTAGCGGCGGCGAGTACACCGACATCTCCCCCACGATGGCCGCGCACGTCTGGGTGCGGCCCACCCGAACGCCGGAGGCGATCGATGCAGCTCGATGACACCTGTCGGCAAGAAGTGACCAATCGGTTGAAGCGGATCCAGGGGCAGGTCAACGGGATCATCACCATGATCGAAGAAGGACGCGACTGCGCCGACGTCGTCACGCAGATGGCGGCGGCCAGCCGCGCCCTGGACCGTGCCGGGCTGAAGGTGATCAGCGACGGCCTGCAACAGTGCGCGACGGCCAAGGCTGCGGGCGAGGAGCCACCGATGGACCCGGAGACGCTCGAGAAGCTGTTCTTGAGTTTGTCGTGACGCCTGCCGACATGAGCGACAATGACCGCATGACCTCGATCGTTCGCGCTGCCGAACAGGTGACCCCTGACCCCATCTGCGCCGCCGCGGTCGAGGACGCCTGGCAGTCCGTACTCGTCGAGGCGGGGCCGGAGTCGGTGGGGGCCCACGTAGGGATGAGTGCCACCGAGGACCGCGTCGTCGTGCACCACTTCGCCTGCACCCTGCCGGGGTACCCCGGCTGGGAGTGGCATGTCAGCGTCGCCCGGGCCAAGCGCTCGCGGACCACGACCATCAACGAGGTCACATTGGCGCCGGGGCCGGATTCGGTGTTGGCGCCAGCGTGGGTGCCCTGGGCACAGCGGCTGCGTCCCGGCGACCTGACCCCTGGCACAGTTGTCCCCACGCCGCCTGACGAGGCCCGCCTCGCACCCGGCTTCTCCGGCGACGACGACCTGGCCGGTGAACTCGATCCGGGACCGCTGCATCCGGTGAACTGGGAACCGGGACTGGGCCGGGTGCGAGTGCCGTCGGCGTTCGGCCGAGAGTCGGCCGCCACCCGGTGGTATGCCGGTGAGCATGGCCCGCGCAGCCCCCTGGCCAAGGCGGCTCCAGGACCGTGTCGCACCTGTGGCTGGATGCTCACCATCGGCGGCCCCCTGGGGCAGGCCTTCGGCGTGTGCAGCAACCTGCTGTCGCCGGCCGACGGCCGCGTCGTGTCGTTCGACCACGGCTGCGGCGGTCACTCCGAGGATTCGCCCAACGCGGTGCGGGCCGCGCGGCCGACCGCCTACGTCGATGACCATGTGGTCGACGAGTTGGATATGGGCCACTCCTGAGCGGAGTGTCGCGGCCCGATAGCCTGGGCCCGCACAGAGGAGGGTTCATGCGCCGCGCACACGCCTGGGGTCTGGTCGCACTGGCCGTCGGATCGATCGCGCTCACCGGATGCGAAAAACCTGCTCCGGGGATCAGCCTCTTCACCGGCCCGGCGAGTGTCCGGTCCGAAGCGCTGTGCTGGGCGTTCGACTCCCCGCAATTGTCGCCGGGTGACTGCGCCCAGGAGATCCTCGACGGGTCGACCACGACGGGGATCCAGACCATCCCGGCACTGCCGGGCAACACGGTCGGGATCAGTGTCGATCCGGACGTGGCCGAGGCCGGATGGAACATCGTCATCGGGGGCCAGAAGGTCGCCCCGCAACCGCTGACGACCAACTACTTCCGGTTCACGCTGCCGCTGCAGCTGGGTACCCAGCCGCTGCCGATCCAGGTCGTCGCAGGCGCCGACGGCGCCATCCGCGGCGTGTGGATCATCGCGCTGGATCCCAGCCAAGCCTGAGCCTCACCACTCCGCCCCGACAAGTCACCCATGCGTCCTCGGCCTCGCGCAGAGGTGCTGGACAAACGGAGCTAAACGGATCCACCCCGCCTCGCCGCACCCGGCGGAGTAGCGTCTCCCGCATCCGGATGAGGAGCGGGAAATGGGAGCATCCATCGGCATTTCGCCGGGCGGTATCGCTGTCGGGCCCGGAGACCTCGCAGCCCGCTCCTCGGATCAGCACCTCGCCCAGCCCGCTGCACCCCGACGTCAACACATGACCGTCGGACAGTTTTGCGCCGGTAGGAGTTCCACCGGGACTAAGGTCCCGAAAACCCTTAGCCTCGGCTCATTCCGATGAGGAGCACCATGACTCGATCCTTCGTCACTC
This sequence comes from uncultured Actinomycetes bacterium, assembly GCA_964631645.1. Lineage (GTDB taxonomy): Bacteria > Actinomycetota > Actinomycetes > S36-B12 > CAIWTL01. The sequence goes on along the minus strand of CAZVYU010000022.1, from coordinate 21,029 downwards.
GTCGTGCCGCCGCGCTTGTCACCGCCGGCGCTCTGGGCACGCTGTCCCTCACCGTCGCCCCGGCACAGGCGTCCACCCCGGACTGCACCGACGGCTCCTACATGCAGTACGACTTCACCGGTGCGGTGCAGGAGTGCCTGGTGCCAGGCACTTCCGGGTCCGGGCGGACGGTCGGGATGCAGGTGTACCGGATGTACGGCGGCGGCGGGGGCGGCGGGGGCAATGGAGACTACGCCGACGGAGGCGATGCCGGTGAGATCGCGTTCGACCTCTCCGTCGCCGAAGGTGAGACGTTGAGCTTGTATGTGGGCGGCGGGGGCGCGGAAAGTGACAACGACAACGACTACACCGGCGACGGAGGGGGCGGTGGGGGCAGTTCCGCGATCGTGTCCAACGGTGTCCCGCTGGCGGAGGCCGGCGGCGGCGGCGGCGCGCAGAACGACGATGAGGGCGGCAGCGCGAACGCCGTCGATCCGCGCAAGGGCGACGACGGTTCCACCGTCTGCGCTGGCAAGGGCGGCAACCAGGACCTGACCGGCACGGGTGGCACCGGTGGCCCACGAGCACTGGGGTGCGTTGGTGGACCTGCGGGCTACCCCGTGACCGGCACGGCCGGCGGCAACAAGTGGAGCGGTGACGGCGGCGACGGTGCGTCCGCCATCGGCGAGACAGCCCACACCGACTACGGCGGATGGGGCTGGTCGAACGGCGGCGACGGCGGCCGCGGCACCCTTGACGCCGAGGGCCCCTCCGCCGGTTCCGGCGGCGGCGGCGGCTACGGTGACGGCGGCGGCGGCGCTGCCAGCGGCCTGGACAACGACGACGCGATCGGTTCCGGCGGCGGCGGGGGAAGTATGGTCCGCCCCTCCGCGATCGGCGGCACGGCGGACTACAGCGTCGCCAGCAACGGAGCCTCAGAAGACCCCGGCGGCCCCGGCCAGATCGCATTCAGCGTCGTCGGCCCGGCTGTGCTGACCAAAGCCGCGGCACCCACCGGTGTGACCGGGACCACCGCGACCACACACTCGACGGTCGATCCCAACAGCACGACGCCTGTGGACACGATCACCATCGAATACTCGACGGATCCGGACTTCGCCACTGGTGTGATGAGTGTGCCCGGCGACCCGGCAAGCCTGCCGGGGGTAATCGGGGACCAGCCGGTGACGGCCTCCCTGACTGGCCTGACGCCTGGAACCGTCTACTACTACCGGATCGTCGCGGTGAATCCCGAGGTGACCACTGCGGGCAAGATTGAGGTGTTCCAGACGCCGATCACCGTCACCGGGATCACCCCCAAGAAGGGACCCGACACCGGGGGCACCACCGTCACCATCACCGGCACCGGCTTCCGCAGCGGCACCAGCGTGCTCATCGGCGGAGTCGCGTGCAAACCGGTCACCATCGTGTCCGGCACCAGCCTGACCTGCCGCACCGGTGCCCACCCCCCGGCCACCGTGGACGTCGTTGTAACCAACCCCGGCCCCGACTCACAGAGCGCAACCCTGCCCATGGCCTACACCTACACCCCCTCGGCGCCGGACGTGTCCATCACCGACCTCACCCCGAAACGGGGCACTACCAAGGGCGGCACGCGCGTCACCATCGCCGGAACCGGCTTCACCACCGGCACCACCGTGACCCTCGGCGGCTCCCCCTGCCGCCCCGTGATCGTGACCAGCCCCACCCGACTGACCTGCACCACCACCGCGCACCCCGCCGGATGGGTCAGTGCCGTGGTCACCGTGCCCAACGCCACCAGCGCGCGCCTCACCGACGCCTTCCGCTACGTGCCCCCCACCCCACCAAGTGCCTCACTGACCGTGAAAGCCAAGAAGAAGAAGCGAGCCTTGAAGGTGAACAAACCCGCCACCGTAGTGCGCGCCGTCGACGCCGACGGGCGAGTGAAGATCACCGCCCGTTGCCTGGTCAACGGTCACCGCCTCAAGCGCGCCTGTGACATCACCATCCGCCCCGGCAAAGGACGCGTCATCGTCACCCCAACCTGCAGCGACGGAGTCCGAGTCCACGTCCGTATCGTGGCCCGCAAGAACGGAACCAAGGACGTGTGGACCCGCAGTTGGCGCACCGACCGAACCCCCCGCATCACCTGCGCGGCCGGCGCCAACGGATAGCGCGGCGCCAGGCGTGCGTCAGACGTCCAGGTCGTCGGCGACGGCACGCAGTACCTGAGCAGTGCGCTGGGCCTTGGCGTCGTCGGGGTAACGGCCCCGCCTGAGCTGGTTGGACACGCCGTCGAGGGTCTTGATGACATCTTCCAGGATGACCGCCAGGTCCTCCGCGGGACGACGCCCAGCCTTGACCACCGACGGGGGCGTGTCCAGGATGGTCACGGCCAGGGCTTGTTTGCCCTTGCGGCCGTCCGCCACGCTGAAGTCGACGCGCGTTCCCTGCCGCAGGTTAGTGGTCCCCGCAGGCAGCGCGGAGATGTGGACGAACACGTCCTCACCATCTTCGGTCGTCAAAAAACCGAAGCCCTTCTCGGCGTTGAAGAATCTGACCTGGCCGGTAGGCACAGCGCCTCCTCGTAGAGTGTGGGGACCCAGGCTAGTCCACCAGCGGCAGATCCCACGAGCCGCGGTTGCCTTCCGCCGGTAGTAGCGCCTCGTTCAGCGACCCGGTGCGGAACCCACGGGGATCGATCTCGGCGCTGTCGAACCCGCAGGCCACCACCTGTCCCACGATGTCGCTCGCGCCCACCGCCGCGGTGAACTCCGCATCCACCTCGATCCGCGCTCGATCACCCAGGTCGCGGACCCGCAGGTTGACCACCGGGATTCCGGCCGCTGCCACTGATCGGCGGGCAGCGGCTTCGGCCCGGTCGATGCGGCGCAGTCGGTCGGAGTTGACTGCGACCCCGTACGCCACTCGACTCGCCAGGCAGGCGGCCTGCGGCTTGTCCCACGTGGGCAGACCCCAGCGTCGGGACGCCTCGCGCACGTCCCGTTTGGTCAGACCGGAGTCCGCCAGTGGTGTCTCGATATCGCGCTCAGCGGCGGCTCGAAGCCCCGGACGGTGTGCCTCTGCCCGGTCGTCGGCGTTGGTACCGGTCGCCACGGCCGCGAACCCGCGTTCATCGGCCAGGGCGACGAGCACGTCTCCCAGTTCCGACTTGCAGTGATAGCAGCGGTCGGGGCCGTTGCTCCGGTACCCCTCGCGATCCAGTTCCGCGGTCGCCAGAGCGATGTGCTCGACGCCAAGGTTTCGGGCGAAGGCATGCGCGGCCTCCCACTCTCCCGTCGCCAGCGCCGCCGATGTCGACGTCGCTGCCAGGACCCGCATCGGGCCCAACGCCCGCACTGCGGCCGCCAGCAGGAACGCAGAATCAGCGCCGCCGGAGAACGCGACGACCAGCGAGTGCAGGGAGGCCAGGCGACCATCCAGATCCTGCAGTCGGGCGTCGAGCGGATCGGTCACGCTTTGCCTTGCGCGGCCACCGCCGCCGCTGCCTCGGCGGCCGCATCCGGGTCCAGGTACTCGCCGCCGCGGACGATCGGACGAAGCTCGTCGTCCAGCCGGTAGACCAGCGGGATCCCGGTGGGGATGTTCAGTGCGGCGATGTCCTCGTCGGAGATCTGGTCGAGGTGTTTCACCAGGGCCCGCAACGAGTTGCCGTGGGCGACGACCAGGGTGGTCCGGCCCGCCCGCAGACTCTCGGCCACGATGACGTCCTGCCAGTAGGGAATGAGACGGGCGACGACGTCGGCGAGGCATTCGGTGGCGGGACGGGCGTCCGGCGGCAGCGCTGCGTAGCGGGCCTCGTAGGTCTGGGCCCATTCGCTGTCCGGGTCGATCGGCGGTGGGGGGGTGTCGTACGAGCGGCGCCAGAGCATGAACTGCTCCTCGCCGTACTGCGCCAACGTCTCCTTCTTATTCTTCCCCTGCAGCGCGCCGTAGTGGCGCTCGTTGAGGCGCCAGTTGCGGATCACCGGGATCCACATCCGGTCACATTCCTCCAGCGAGATCTGCGCCGTCTTGATGGCCCGGTTGAGCAGCGACGTGTGCACCACATCGGGCAGCAGTCCGGCGTCGCGCAACATCTGTCCGCCGCGCACGGCCTCGGCCACCCCCTGGTCGGTGAGTCCGACATCGACCCAGCCGGTGAACAGGTTCTTGGCGTTCCAGTCGCTCTGGCCGTGGCGCAGCAGAATCAAGGTCATGGGATCGCTCATGACTCCATGGTGCCGCACCTACGAGTCCTCTCGCGGAGCGAGGTGCCGGAAGGCTTCGAGGTTGCGTGTCGATTCCCCCCGGGACAGGCGCCACCGCCACTCGGCGGCGATGGCGCTGCCGAAACCCTTCTCGAGGATGGCGTTGAAGTCGCCGTCGGCGTGTTTCACCACCGTCCCCAGGACCGCATCCAACTCGGTGGCCGTCACAAGATCCAGTGCCAAGCGCCCGGTCAGGTAGATGTCGCCGAGGTGATCGAGGCTGTACGCCACCCCGTACATGCGTGCGTTGCGCTCCAGCAGCCAGCGATAGACCTCGGCGAAGTTCTCATCCGGGTGGCGGGCGACGAACGCATTGATGCTCAGGGAATGGTCGCCGACGACCAGCGACACCGTGGTGCGCAGCTTCTGCTCGCCGGGGAGTTGGACGACGAAGGTATCGGCCTGCGGCTCTTCGAACTCGAGCCCCGCATCGACCAGGTAGTCGCGGACCGTCTCGGCGGGGTCCATCAGTTGACCGCTTGCAGCAATCGGCCAGCGCGCGCGGCGAGCGCCTCTTCATAGACCGACAGGGTTCCAGCGGCGGTCGCGGACCAGCTGAACTGCTGCGCATGCTGGCGCGCTCCGGCAGCCAACCGTTGTCGCAGGTCGGGCCGATCGAGAACGGCCGCCAGTTCGTCCGCCCAGAGCTGCGGATCGTGTCCTTCGACCAGGATTCCTCCCACCGAGTCGGCCACTGCCGTCCGCAGACCGCCCACCGACGCGGCCGCCACCGGCGTGCCGCAGGCTTGCGCCTCGACTGCCACCAGGCCGAAGGACTCAGAGTAGGACGGCACGGCGACCAGGTCCGCAGCCGCGTACAGGTCGGCGAGTTCCGCCGGTGCGACCGGCGGACGGAAGTCCAGCAGGTCGGCGATGCCCAGATCCTGGGCCAGCCCGGCCAGCTCATCGGGCCGCGCCACTCCCGCACCGGACAGGCCGCCGCAGACGACGAGCCGGAGGCGGTCCCGCCGACCCGGATCGGACTGGACCATTCGGGCGACCGCCCGGATCAGAAGATCCGGCGCCTTCAGCGGCTGGATCCGTCCGACGAACAGGATGATCTGCTCGTGTGCGGGTAGGTCGACCCGCCGGCGGGCATCCAGCTGGTCCCGCGGCGTGAACGTGGTCAGATCGACCCCTGGGTGAACGACTGCGGTGCGGTCCGGTTCGGCACCGTAGAAGTGGATCAGCTCCCGACGCTCGTCAGCGGTGTTGGCGATCAGCCGATCGGCGACTCCGGCGATCTGTTCCTCACCGACCAGACGCTGCAGCGGCTCGGGGCTGTCCGAGGACGCCAGGTGGGCGTTCTTCACCTTGGCCATGGTGTGCATCGAATGAACCAATGGGACCGACCACCGCTGGGCGGCCAACCAGCCGGCCTGGCCGGACAGCCAGTAGTGGCTGTGCACGACGTCGTAGAAGTTCTCGGGCCGCTGCGCACAGACCCGCAGCAGTTCGGCGGTGAAGGGACAGACCTGACTGGGCAGGTCCTCTTTGCGCAGTCCGTCGTAGGGACCGGCCGGTAGCGAATGGACCAGAACCCCGTCGGCCATCTCCACCACCTCGGGCTGGCGCGACGAGGTCGCCCGGGTGAACACGTCGACGGCGGCACCGCCCTCGGCCAGTCGTCGGGCGGTGTGGGCGATGTAGACGTTCATACCGCCCGCGTCGCCCGTGCCCGGCTGGTCCAGCGGCGACGTGTGCATGCTGATCATGGCCACCCGCAACGGCGCGGGATGGATCCGCGGCACGGTCATGGACACCTCACGTCGTCTCGAGCGTCACGGCACCACCGCACGTGATCGCATTCTGTTACCCCGGTGTGGCAACGCCGGGACCACGCCCATCATTCCCCGCGTCGGGGGACCACGAAACTCGGGCACAAGCGCGCACCTCGGCCGTAGAAGGGTCGCTGAGCCCGAGGGATGCGCCGGGAGCCGAGGTTTGCGGTCCCCGGGGGGTCAGTCGTCGGTGGCGGCGATGGCCGTCAGGGGGTCGACGCTGACCTCCGCGTAGGACATGCCGGTGACGATGTGAACCATCCGCTTCGTGACGGTCACGGCGTGGTCGGCGAAACGTTCGTAATAGCGCGACAGCAGCGTCACGTCGATGGCTTCTTCGACGCCGTAACGCCAGTCCGGGCTGAGCACGATGCCGAACAGTTCGCGGTGCAACTTGTCCATCTGGTCGTCGTAGGTCTCGACGTCACTCACATGGCTGACGTCCTTGGACAGGATGACCATGCCGGTCTTGCTGCAGATCGCTTCGGCCAGTCCACCCATCTGCGCGAACGTCGCACGCAGTTCCGGGGGGATGCTCGATTTCGGGTACCGCAGCCGGGTCTGCTTGGCCACGTGCTTGGCCAGGTCCCCCATCCGCTCGACGGACATCGAGATGCGGATGCCGCTCATGATGATGCGGAGGTCGGTGGCGACGGGCTGCTGCCGGGCCGCGATCTCGAAGCACTGATCGTCGATCTCGGCGGCCAGGGTGTCGACGGCCTCGTCCCCTTCGATGACCGACTCGGCCAGCTGCAGGTCGGCGTCCAGCAGCGCTTGCGTGGCCCGGTTGATCGCCGACCCGACGAGCCGGGTCATCTGCACCAGTTCGTCGGACACCGAGTCCAACTGCTCGTGATAGGCCTCGCGCATGGGCACCTCCGGGTTGAGCTCAGTCTACGGACATGTGGATAAACCAGCGGCCGCTGCGGTGAACTCCCGGTGACCGGAAGGGCAACGACGGCGAACGATCGAGCGACCGCAGGACGAACATCGCCGGTCGACCACCCGGATCGGCTCGAGCTGAGCAGCGCGCCGCGTACATTCGTCGGTGTGTGGTGGATTGGACTCCCGACCGGAAGCGGCGCCTTGACGTCATCCGACGCGGTCAGCCTCGACCCCGCGCCGCAGACACCTGGACCCGACCCCGCCGTCCAGCTCCTGATCCGTGAACTCCCGGGGATCGTGCTGCTTGTCGACGCACAAGGGATGGTCACTTACGCCTCGCGCCCGGCCCTGGAGCTGCGACTGGTGCGCCGTAGCCGGCTGGCGTACGAGTCCGTGCGCGACTGCGCGCTCAGGACATTGGCCAACGGCTCAACGCAGGAGTTCGAGATCAGTCTGCGCCGGCCCCCGATGCGCAAACTCACCCTGGACCTTCGGGTGCGTGGCATCCCCCTGCCAGGAGATCACGTCCTGCTCATGATGACGGACCTGACCGAGGAGAACCGTCTGCTGGCGGTCCGGCGCGACTTCATTGCCAACGTCAGCCACGAACTCAAGACGCCCGTCGGCGCCATGTCCCTGCTGTCCGAGGCCTTGGTGGCGGCCCGCGACGACCCGGAAGCGGTCGAACACTTCGCCCACCGCATGCAGAGCGAGGCCACCCGGTTGGCCCAACTGATCAACGACGTCATCGACCTGTCGCGGGTCCAGGGCGACGACCCGCTGGCCCACGCCCAGCCGGTGTCCGTCGACGCGCTGGTCCGTTCGTCGACCGAGTTCGTGCGCAACGCTGCCGAGGCGAAGGGCATTCAGATCGTCGTGGGCGGCGAGATCGGCGAGACGGTGTCGGGCGACGCCGCGCAGTTGGAGACAGCGGTCCGCAACGTCCTCACCAACGCCGTCGCGTACAGCGAACCCGGTACGCGCGTGGCGGTCGCCGTGCGCACCGGACCGCAACTGGTCGAGATCGATGTCAAGGATCAAGGGATGGGGATCCCCGACAGCGAGACCGACCGCATCTTCGAACGTTTCTATCGCGTCGACGAGGCACGCTCACGGGTCACCGGCGGGACGGGCCTGGGCCTGTCCATCGTGCGCAACGTGTGCCGCAACCACGGGGGCGACTGCCTGGTCTGGTCGGTGGAGAACGAAGGATCCACGTTCACCCTGCAACTACCCCGAGGGACGGCGCAGCCGACCCCGGGCGAAGAGGAAGAGGACTACACATCGTGACGCGAGTTCTGGTGGTCGAGGACGAGGAGTCATTCCGGGACGCCCTGGGCTTCATGCTCCGCAAGGAGGGTTACGACGTGACCGTCGCCGGTGACGGCCTTCAAGCGCTCGAGCAGTTCGACCGGCAGGGGGCCGACCTCATCCTGCTCGACCTGATGCTCCCGGGGATGTCCGGAACGGACGTGTGCCGCTCGATCCGGCAGAAATCGAAGGTGCCGATCATCATGGTGACCGCCAAGGACACCGAGATCGACAAGGTCGTGGGCCTCGAGATCGGCGCCGACGACTACGTCACCAAGCCGTTTTCGACGCGTGAGTTGACCGCCCGGATCAAGGCCGTGCTGCGGCGCGGGCCCGAGCCGGAGATCGACGAACCGGACGGGGTCGTCGAAGCCGGGCCGGTCCGGATGGATGTCGAGCGCCACGTGGTGACGGTGCGAGGGGCCGAAGTGGCGCTGCCCCTGAAGGAGTTCGATCTGCTGCAACTCCTACTGCGCAACGCGGGCCGTGTGCTCACCCGGGCACAGCTCATCGACCGGGTCTGGGGATCCGACTACGTCGGCGACACCAAGACCTTGGACGTGCACGTCAAACGGCTGCGTTCGAAGATCGAAGCCGACCCGGCCAACCCCGAGCACCTTCTGACGGTGCGGGGCCTGGGCTACAAGTACGAGGTCTGAACGGGTCTCACTCGGATGCGGTGGGGCTGGGTTCCGCCCCCGGTTCCGTGGCACCCGGTTCGGTGGCGCCAGATTCCATGGCACCGTCAGTGGCGGCCGAGCCTTCCTCGGCTGCGGCTCCCTCGAGCTCCTCAAGCTTCTGCTTCACCTTGGGCGGCAGCGGCGTCGTGCCCTCGGGAGCGGCGGAGGCATAGAACCCGGCCGGAGGGACGAGCAATGCGGTGAAGGTCTGTTCGCCGGCGTTGGCGAACGTCATGGTGACGTCGACATAGGTACCGGTCTCGGCCTCGAGCCCGCTGAAATCGGCCTGCGCCGTCTTGCCCGTCTGGATCGCGACCGCCCCCAGCGCTGGGATCGGCAGAGGGGAAGGAGTCAACTTGGCCTCGACACCACCGGCGGTGATCGACACCAGTTCGTCGGGGCTCTGCGTCGGGTTGTACACCGTGCCCAGGAAGGCGGCCTTGCCTGATCCGGCTTCACCGGCCACCAACGTCGCGGAGTCCACGGTGATGTCCGTGGCATCGACCTGGGTCCCGTCACCGGAGGCGGACTGCACGGTGGTGGCAGCGTTGTTGCCCGACCAGCATCCAGTGACACCCGGAATCATCAGCGCGGCGATACCGATAGCCGCAAGTCGAGAGCGCTTCACCAAGGGCCTCCTGATACCACCCGAATCCAGCGGCCACAGCCTAGCCGGAACCGTCGGACGCCGTGGCACTACCTGGCAGTCGTCGATGTCCGCAACCGGCGTCGGGGGCCGGCCGGCCACAGCGTTACTGGTGGGCGGCATCGTGGGGACGGCAGCCACCAAGATCCAAGCTCCCGTGTCGGACCTTCTCGTCCCCCACGGCAGCAGCACCAATTCGCCGCCCAGTTATTGATCTTCGGGGTCTGCGGGCACCGTTCTCAGCAAGATTCCGATACCCGCATGCGTGTTACCCTTAGGGTCTGGAAAGGGGTCCCATCACATGACTTTCAAGGTCGGCGACACCGTCGTTTACCCCCATCACGGGGCAGCTCAAATCGACGCGATCGAGTGCAAGACCGTCCAAGGAGTGGACAAGGAGATCCTCGTCCTCCGGGTCCAGCAGGGCGATCTGACGGTGCGGGTTCCTGCCGAGAACGTCGACCTGGTCGGCGTGCGTGATGTGGTGAGTTCCGAGGGCCTCGACAAGGTGTTCGAGGTACTGCGTCAGCCCTACGTCGAAGAGCCCACCAACTGGTCCCGCCGCTACAAGGCCAACCTCGAGAAGCTGGCCTCCGGCGACGTCGTCAAGGTCGCTGAGGTCATCCGCGATCTGTGGCGCCGGGAACGTGACCGCGGCCTGTCCGCAGGCGAGAAGCGCATGTTGTCCAAGGCCCGGTCTGTGCTGGTCAGCGAACTCGCGCTCGCCGAGAACACCAACGAGGACAAAGCCGAGGCGCTCCTCGACGAGGTGCTCGCTTCCTGAACGGCTGCCGTCGACCCCTCGACGGCGCAACAATAGAGCGGTGACGCTGCAACGCCCCCAATCGGTGGTCGTCGAACTGCTGCGCATTCTTGTCGTGGTTTTTGGCGCCGGCGTGGGCTTGCAGATCGCCCGTTCCATCTCCTCCGATCCCGACCAGCCGGTCCTGGGATTGTTCACGGCGCCCATGCTCGGGGTCATCATCGGCGCGGGACTCGGCTACTCGTTGGGCGGTGCGCTGTCCCGCCGAGTCGTCGGTGCTCTGGATCGCGGCGACCAGGCGCTCGGTGGCATCACCCCCGAAGAACTCGTGTCGGGTTCGATCGGTGCTCTGGTCGGTGCCGCTTTGGTCGCGCTGGTCGTCTGGCCCGTCTTCCTGATCACCTCTCCCCTGATCGCTCTGTCCATCTTCGGGTTCGCCGTGATCCTTGCCGGCGCCTTCGGCTTCACTGTGGCTCAGCGGCGTCGCTCCGCCGTCCTGGAGACGATCGGCTCCAGGGCCGGGGTGTCCGTGGGTACCCGGGCTCGTCAGGGCCGTCTCATCGACTCGTCGGTCGCCATCGACGGTCGCATCGTCGATGTGGTCAAGGCCGGATTCGGAAGCGGCCCGCTGGTCGTGTGTCAACCCGTGCTGGACGAACTGCAGCAGTTGGCCGACGCATCGGACGAGCGGCGCCGGGCCAAGGGCCGCCGCGGCCTGGACACTCTCGAACAATTGCGTCGGCTACCGGGAACCGATGTCACCGTCATCCCCGACGAGGCGCCGACCACCGCGGAGGTGGACGCCAAACTCGTTCAGATCGCCCTGGGCCGATCGCTGGCGCTCCTGACGGTCGACTCGGGTCTGGCGAAAGTGGCGGCCATCTCGGGGGTGCAGGTGCAGAACCTGCACGCCCTGTCGGAGGCCCTGCGGCCGCCGATCACCGTGGGCGACGAAACCTCCCTGGGGCTGATCCGTGAAGGCAAAGAGGCGGGCCAGGCGGTCGGCTACCTGGACGACGGCACGATGGTCGTCGTCGATCAGAGCCGCGACCTCATAGGATCGGACGTCACCGTGGAAGTGACCAGCGTCCTGACCACCTCCAACGGCCGGATGGCCTTCGCACGTCGCAAGGACCTCGCATGAGGTTCGCCTGCATCGTCTCCGCGGCCGGCCGCGGAGAGCGGTTCGGCGGTGACGTACCGAAGGCCTTCCAGCCACTCGGCGGCCGACCGATGCTGGACCATTCCCTGACGGCGGTCGGCCACCATCCCGATGTCGAATTGTTGGTCGTCGCTGCCCCCGGCGACCGGCTGCGCGACGCCGAGGCCATCGCATCCGCGGCCGGTCTGCCCATCCCCGTGATCGTGGTCGCCGGCGGTGCGACCAGAGGTGCGTCGGTCCGAGCCGCCCTGGCGGCAGTGCCCGCCGGAATCGAGGGCGTTCTGGTGCACGATGCCGCACGTCCTTTCGTTCCCAGCGCTGTCGTCGACGCGGTCGTGTCGACCGTCGCCGCAGGCGCCGCCGGGGTCGTCCCGGGGGTTCCGGTCATCGACACGATCAAACAGGTGAACGATCATGATGTCGTGATCACGACCCCACCGAGGGATCAGCTGCGGGCGATCCAGACGCCCCAGGGGTTTCAGGTCGCAGTTCTGCACGAGGCCCTCGCCCACTCCGATGACGGTGCCACCGACGATGCGGGAATGGTGGAACGCTCCGGCTGGCCGGTGAGCGTGGTACCCGGACACCCCGATGCCTTCAAGATCACGACGCCGGACGATCGGATGCGCGCCGAGGAACTGCTCCATCGAAGGGCCGGCCATGTTCAGTGATCTGAGAGTCGGGATCGGCGTGGACGTGCACCAGTTCGACCCCGAGCGGCCGCTGTGGCTGGCGGGCCTGTTGTGGCCCGACGAGCCAGGATTGGCGGGTCACAGCGACGCCGATGTGGCCTGCCACGCCGCCTGTGACGCATTGCTGTCGGCAGCCGGCCTGGGTGACCTGGGCTCGAACTTCGGCACCGCCGATCCGCGCTACGCCGACGCCAGTGGCCAGACGCTGCTGTCGGAGACGGCGGCTCGGCTGCGGGCCGCCGGGCATGTCGCGCAGAACGTGGCGGTGCAGGTGATCGGCAATCGACCCCGGATGGCCGCCCGGCGCGACGAAGCCGTCGCCGTCATGGCCGCAGCCGCCGGCTGCCACGTGAGCCTGAGTGCGACCACCACCGACGGTCTCGGCCTGACCGGCCGTGGTGAGGGGATCGCCGCCATCGCGACCGCACTTGTAGCGATCCGGACGTCACCCACGTTGTGAGCGCCCGGCCGTCCGTCCCGCACCCGGCCCCGGGGCATCGGTAGCCTTGTCGGGTGACGCTGCACATCTACGACTCGGCCTCGCGCTCGCTGCGCGAGTTCACTCCCGTCCGTCCGGGAGCTGTGTCGATCTACCTGTGTGGCGCGACAGTGCAGTCCGATCCCCACATCGGGCACATGCGCTCGTCGCTGGCCTTCGACATCCTGCGGCGCTGGCTGATGTTCTCGGGGCTGGATGTCACCTACGTGCGCAACGTCACCGACATCGACGACAAGATCCTGGACAAGTCGGCCGAAGCGGGCATCCCCTGGTGGGCGTGGGCGTACCAGCATGAACGAACGTTCGACGACGCCTACCGCAGCCTCGGCATGCTCGACCCGACCTACTCACCGCGGGCAACGGGCCACGTGCCGGAGATGATCGCGCTGATGGATCGCCTGATCACGTCCGGCCACGCGTACGCCCCGGGCGACGGGGACGTCTACTTCGACGTGCGTTCGTTCCCTGACTACGGCCGGTTGAGCGGCCAACGTCTCGACGACATGAACCCGGCGGCCGACTCCGGGTCATCGGCCAAACGGGACCCGCGCGACTTCGCCCTGTGGAAGGGATCGAAGACCGGTGGACCGAGTTGGCCGACCCCCTGGGGCGACGGCCGGCCCGGCTGGCATCTGGAGTGCTCCGCCATGGCCGCCAAGTACTGCGGCGCGGAGTTCGACATCCACGGCGGCGGCATCGACCTGATGTTCCCGCACCACGAGAACGAGATCGCGCAGTCGCAGGCGGCCGGTGATCGGTTCGCCCGGTACTGGATGCACAACGGCTGGGTCACCACATCCGGCGAGAAGATGAGCAAGTCGCTGGGCAACTCGCTGCTCGTCTCGGAACTGCTGAAGCGGGTGCGCGCCATCGAGCTGCGGTACTACCTCGGATCGGCGCACTACCGCTCGATGCAGGAGTTCAGCCTGCGCTCACTGGACGAGGCGAGCGCGGCGTTCCGCCGGATCGAGTCGTTCGTGCGTCGGGCCGCCGAGCGCCACGGACCCGGTGAGCGCGCGACTCATGTCCCCGACGCGTTCGCCGCGGCGCTGGACGACGACCTGGGTGTCCCGGCGGCGTTGGCCGTCCTTCACGCCGAGGTCACGAGCGGCAACGACGCCTTGGCCCGCAATCTCGACGCGACAGCGCAGTTGGCATCCGTGCGCCGCATGGCCGATGTGCTGGGCTTCGATCCCCTGGCTGACACCTGGCGTTCCGATCGTGACGACCGCTCCGACCAGGCCCTGGATTCCTTGGCCCGCACGCTGCTCGATCAACGTGCTGCCGCGCGCAGCGACCGCGACTTCGCGGCCGCCGACACCATCCGCGACCACCTCCTGAGCGCCGGACTGGCGATCGAGGACGGGCCCTCCGGGTCGACGTGGTCGTGGGCTGAACCGAAGGGCTGACGATGGCCGGTAACTCCAAACGTAAGGGCGCCGTCCGCGACGGCGGCAGCAAGAAGGGCATGACCGTCGGCTCGGGTGGGCAGCGCCGTCGGGGGCTCGAAGGCAAGGGCCCCACGCCCAAGGCCGATCGCCGACCCGGCCATCCCGCGGCCCGCCGCGCCAACCGGAACTCCAAGCGGTCTGAGCGCACCGCGCGACGTGAGGTGATCCTGGGCCGCAACGCCGTCGACGAGGCCCTGACCGCAGGCGTTCCTGCGGTGGAGTTGGCGGTCGGCGACTTCCTTACCGACGATCCGCGGACCACCCGGGCCAGAGCCGCCGCTGCCGCGGGAGGCCTGCCCGTCATGGTGCGCACAAAGCACGAACTGGACCAGTTGGCCGACGGACTGCCGCACCAGGGCATCGCCTTGGTGGTCGCTCCGTTCGAGTACGCCGAGCTGCATGACGTCATCGGTCATGAGCCCGTCCCGGGACGGCAGCCCGTCGTGGTGGCTCTGGACCACATCCAGGACAGTCGCAACCTGGGGGCGATCGCACGGTCGGCCGCAGCGTTCGGCGCTTCCGGACTGGTGCTGCCCGACCGACGTTCGGCACATGTGACTGCTGCGGCCTGGCGCTCCTCGGCCGGAGCTCTGGCGCGCCTGCCCGTGGCCCAGGTGGTGAACCTGACCCGAGCCCTCGGATCGCTGCGCAAGGCGGGATTCATGATCGCCGGCCTGGCCACGACGGGCGGGACCTCCATCTCCGAGATCGACGCCGACGTGTGGGATCAACCGGTCGTAGTGGTGGTGGGGAACGAGGCCAACGGGATCTCGTCACTCGTCGCTCAAACCTGCGACCTACTGATCACGATCCCCATCACGGCCACCACCGAATCGCTCAACGCGTCCGTGGCGACCGCCATCGCCTTGGACCGGATCCGCAACCGGTAGGAGCTCCCTCAGGGGATCAGGTTGATCGCCCGGCTCAACGTCACCAGGATCGTCACCAACGACACCGAGGACTGGATGGTGAACAGTCCTTTCGCCCGATGGGTCAGCGGCATGGTGTCGGTGGGGCTGAACGCGATGATGTTCGTATAGGCCGTGAAGCAGTAGTCCCAGATCCGCGGCTGCCACGTGGAATGGTCGAAGCCCTGCTGCGGGAAGAGAAAGTCGCGATCCTCGTTCGTCGCCGTTGCGCGCGCCAGCGGTCCGCCGGAATCCATCCACCAGTAGACCAGCGCAAAACTGAGCACGTTGATCACGAGAACGCCGAAACCAGCGAACAGCAACGCATCAGCGGACTCCGATGCCCCCCTGAGCAAGCCGATGAACAACAGGCTGGCGTTGAGCACACTGGCGGCCACCAGGAACGCCAGGTAGACGCCCACGGCCGACCGGAACCGCATCGACACCAGCGGGCCCCACTGGGTCGCGATCAGCCCGACCGGGATGCCGAGGAGTTCGAGCGCCGGGATCCCCCAGACCGGGCCGATGGTCACCGACGCTGGGAGGAACAGTTGGATACCGGCGATCACCATCACCAGCACCGCCACACCCGCGACCTCACTGCGGTCCTTGGGCCGTGGCAGGTGACCGTGCGTCATGCCCCGATCGTGGCAGACCCGAAGTCCCGGCGCCCCAACTCCGGCGCTGCCCCGCGGACCGCAAACCTCGCTCGTAAACTCAAACCTCGGCCGTGGGGGCGTTGCTGCGGCCGAGATCTGTGGTTGGGGCCGAGGTTTGCGGTCCCCGGGAGCGTCACCGGTCCCGGGCGAGGATCGGCGCCGCCTACAATCGGGCGACCGGCCGACGTGGCGCAATTGGCAGCGCACCTGTCTTGTAAACAGGTGGTTAGGGGTTCGAGTCCCCTCGTCGGCTCTGACGAACGGGCCAGCGGGCAACAGTTGCCGTTGTCGGCGACCGATAACGGGGGACAGTGCATCATCACCTTGCGGCGTCACGGGCGGGATCCCCCGGCATCCCGACGCTGGTGGCTGCCTTCATCGTCGCGGTCGGACTGGGGTGGGCAGGCCTGAACGGTGTGGCGCACGCCAAACCGGTCCCCACCGACCGGCACGTCGCCACCGGCAACGGGATCCTGCGGTTGGTGCCCGGGGAACGTCCGGGACAGCCCGCGACGTGGTACCTCGACCGAGGACCGGGCCGGCTGACGCGGTTGACCGGCGTCACAGGCAATCCAGCACCCAACAGCCCGGTCGAGGTCGCCGGCGTCACGACGGACGCCGCCTTGTCCGTGGAGAGCCTGACCGTCACCGCTGCCCCCGAGGTCAGCGACTCACTGACCACCACGTGGCATGACCTGCACATCGTCGGCGTCAACGGTGCCGACGGGTCGGACCGGGCCGTGACTCTGACGCAGGTCGAGCAGTGGGTCGATGAGATCGACAGCTACTTCGACGCCACCAGCCGCGGCGAGATCCGCTTCCGGTTGGCTGAATGGGTCCCCTTCGGCACTGAGCTGGCCACGGTCGACGGGTGTTCCTTCGACGACGTCCTGAGCGCGGCTGAGTCGGCCGCTACTTCTGTCGGGGCCGAGGACACGGTCATCGGGATGAGCGACGGCGACTGCGGCAGCCTGGCCGGGCAAGGTTGGATCGGAGCCAACGGCGTCGCCATCTACGACTACGGCCACTCCGACGCTTGGGCCCACGAACTGGGTCACAACCTGGGCTTGGGGCACAGCGGCAAGGTGGACTGTCCAGGCGCCGTCATCAGTTCCTGCTCGAACCCGACCGCTGAGGAGTCCTACTCCGCGTACGACGGCGACGACATCATGGCCTGGGCGTCGTTCGATGCGGCCACCGACCACGCGAGTCTGAATCCGAATCACCTCGCGACACTCGGTCTCCTCCCGGCTGGCGAAGAAGTGACGGTCACCGGGAACCCGGCCACACCACAAACGGTCGTGCTGCATGACATCGACTCCCCCACCGGCGTCCGGTCGCTGCGGATCAGTGCCGCCGGAACGGTGCTGCGCCTGTCGGTGAGGAGCCGGATCGGCGGCGCCCGCGTGGGCGTGTTCCAGGCGTACGGCCGCGCCAGCATCGCCCAACTGCCGAACCCCCTGAACTCGGGTCCACAGGGCGGCAACCTGGGCATCCCGGTGACGGTCGGGGACGCGACGACGGACACCGTGACGCTTGTCGTCGGCTCGTCGGAGTCACCCACCCCACCCGGCGCGCCCAGCGAAGTCCAGGCAGTCCCCGGCGATGGCTCGGCCACCGTTTCCTGGACCCCGGCTGCCCAGGGTACCGATGCCATCACGGGATATGTGGTGACCGGCGGTCCCGGATGCACCGCGGGCCCTTCCGCCACGTCCTGCACGGTGTCCCCACTGACCAACGGAACGGAATACGACTTCACGGTCCATGCGGTGGCCGGGACAACCGCCGGCCCGGAGTCGTCACCGGCTGCCGCTGCCACCCCGCTGTGTGTGGCCACGGTGGCGCTGGCCCAGGACCCCAAGGACGCCCTCATGGATGTGGCGGTCTCCCGCTCGATCGCGGGCCGACCACTGCAACTACAACTCCACACAGGCAGCGGGTGGACGACGGTATGGGCGGGCATCGGTGTCGGCTCGGCGGCCACCGATCTGCCGCGCTCGATCGGACTGATGCGCGCCGTCCTGCCCGCCACCTCCCAATGCCGAGCCGCATTCTCGAACTCGGTAAGCGTGGCACGGCTCTCCCCACCGACGCTGACCATGGTCCCCACCGTCCCGGCGACCGCGTCGGTGACCGTGAGTCCCGTGCAACCGGCGGCACGGACAATGGTCGTGGAACGTCGCAGCGACGGAGTCTGGCGGTCCACCCGGCAGGTCACCCTGTCTGCCGGCACCCAGCGCGTAGCGGTGACCGGACTCATCGGAGGGACCTACCGAGCCAGGCTCCTGGCACGTGGTGCCTATCCCGCGACTGTCGGTACAGCCGTGGTGGTCCCGCCCAGCGCAGTGCCGACCATGGTCCGACCCGCCGGTCGCGTGCGCCTGTTCGGGACCTACCGCAGTTGGTCGGCGTGGCTGGCGGATTCCCGCAACGCGCTGCCCCGGCGCACGAGCCTGGGGCAGCCCGTGAGTTACACCGTCACGCCGGCGACTCGCTGCCGGGTGGTTCCGGTCGCCGGCAAGCCCTATCTGCGGGGCGGCGCCCTCGGCTGGTGCACTGTCACCGCCACCGCACGCGCCACCGAGACGGCACGTGCGTTCCGCGGGTCGTACCCGGTACGGGTCGTTCGTCCCTGATCGGTGGACCCGCGGGCGTTCGGAGATTCGAGATGCCACGATGGCGGCAGAGTCAGGAGTCGCCATGAGAACCCTCGCCGCAGCCGCCGTCGCCGGTCTGACCACAGCCCTCCTCACCGCTCCCGGAGTCAGCGGTGCGGTGCCCGCCGAGACCCCGAATCACACGGGCCGCGTCCACATCACGGACGCACGACTCGGGTCCGACCGCGTCACCGCCACGATCCACTGGGACCGCGGCTCCCTGCGCCGCCACACCTCCGACGACGGTTTGGCCGTCTGGGTGGGGGCGCTGTCCCGCTCCGGTCGGGCCACCACAATCGTCGCCGTGCGGCAGCAGGGCGCACTCACGCGCCACGGAACCTCTGAGGTCTCGCTGCGTATCCCGCAGCGAGTCCGAAAGACCGTCGCCCGTGCGCCACAGATCCTCATCAGCGCCACCCAGACGGTCGTCCCCCACGGCGGCGCCAGCGGGTCGCGCGTGGGTGTTGCCGTGGAATCATTGCGAGGGCCCGCACCCAGCGGTCGCAACTGCTCGACGGTTCGCACCGCACGAGGTTCCCAGTCGCGGGGTTGCGCGTTCTACGGAGCACAACTGACGGGCGTGGATCTGTCGGGCACAGACCTACGGCTGGCTCATCTGGCCGGTGCTCGGCTGCGCCAGAGTTCGTTGGTGGGAGCCGATCTGCGACACGCCATCGCCCCCGACCTGGCGTCCTTCGAAACGGACCTCACTGCAACGGTGGCCAACGGAGCCGACCTGCGGGGATTACGCACCAAACAGACGACACTGAACGACATCCGGCTCAACGGGGCCAACCTGTCGCGAGCGGCACTGCGCACCAGTGTTCTGTCCGGCGCTCAGATCCGAGGCGCCTCCCTCACACGGGCCACCTGGAATCGGTTGACCGCAACGCAGACCGACTTCTCTCGCGCAGGCCTGCGACGACTCGACGCGAGCCGCGTGGACCTGACGGGGGTCACGCTGGCTCAGGCCGACCTGCGCCAGGCCACCTTCCGGCGAGCGCTGCTGGCGGACGCGAACCTCCTGGATGCCCGACTGGCGCGGGTCACCTGGACCGACACCATCCTGAGCGGGGCCACCTGGATCGACGGACGGGTGTGTGACACCCCCTCCATCGACCGCTGCGCCCCCTGACCGACTCGCCGGCCCGCTGCCGACCGGGGGGAGGGAGCAGCGGGACCGACGAACCAGCCGACAGTGGGTGATCGGCGATGGCGCGACCTTCCCACCTACTTGGCCGAGGCCAAGTCGACGTCAGGCCCACTGGACCTGACGAGCGTGTGACTGCGTCAGGAGCCGACGGCTTGACGGAAGGCTTCCCAAGCAGCCTTGCGCGCGGCCTTACGGTCCGCGATGGCGTCGTGGATGGCCTTGTTGAACGCGATCCGCTCGTCCTTGGTGTCGGCCCGGAACTGCTTACGCGCGGCGGCCTTCTGCTCGTCGGTCGCATTCGGGTCGGTGACCACGGCCTTGCGGGCGGCGCGCTCGTCGGCGGTGTCGGCCTTCAACTGCGCGACAGCGGCGTGAACGGCCTTCACGAACGTGCGCTGAGCCGCGTGCAGCGCCTGGCGCAGTTCCTTGGCGGCCGCCTTGACCTCGGCCCGATGTGAGGCGTGGGCAGCCGGGACTGTCGGAGCAGCGGTGGCCGATGTGACGGCCGGCCCAGCCAGGCCGATCGAAAGAACCGCGGCAGCGGCAGCGGCCGCGAACTTCTTGCTCTGCATGGTGAGACCTCCATTGATCGTTACTCACTCATGGGTAACTTCGGCTCCCGGACGTCCCGGCCACAATCAGACCTTTGTCGTAGGACCTGCGTCGGGTCCTATTCGGTGGGGGTATCAGAGTCCGTTGGCCGCGCGCCAGGCGGCGGGAACGAGCTCCTGGTCCTCCGGATGCCGAACCACGTAGTCGTGGATATAGGGGCAACCGGGGATCAACTCCAGGCCCGCCTCCCGGATATCGGAGATGGCGTAGGCGGTGAGCTTCCCCGCGATTCCTTGCCCCTGCAGGTCGGGACGCACCTCCGTGTGCGCCAGATCGCGGGCCGGACCTTGATCCCGGTACGAGATCAGCCCGGCCGGGCGGCCGGAATCGTCCCCTTCGAGCCACACCACATAGTTGCCGCCGTCGGTGTCATGCTCGAACCGCAACTGCATGGTCCGCTCCTTCGTTCGTGGGCGGCATCCCCGCCATCCGGTGTCCGTGTTCGTACGCTACGGATACGCTCGGCACGTGACGACTCTGCCCCGATGGCTGCCCCTGGCCCTCGTTCCCGTCCTGCTATTCGGATGTTCGGCCACCGAGACGACCAGCGCACCCACGACGGCATCCGAGGCAACCTCCCAGGCGCCCGCCGACAGCACCGTCGCCGATGACTACTGCGCGGCTGTCGACGAGTTCCTGGCCGCAGCGAAGAAGGCCGCCCAGGACCCGCTGAAGGCCGACACTGATCAGGTCAAGGCCCAGGTCCAGGAACTGCGTAACCGGGCCTCCGAGTTGGCCGGGGAACTGTTCAACAACCCCGAAGGCATCGCCCAGGTCCAGCAGTGCACCCAGAAGCTGCAGGAGTTCAGCCAGGAAGGCTGAGGCACCCCCGCCCCGCTCCGCCGCGGGGTGAGTAGCGGCGCAGCACCCACCACCCGCCGCCGGGTGAGTAGCGGCGCAGCCGCGTATCGAAGCCAAGGCGGAGTTCGGCCCGCACC